>NZ_JBAMDI010000006.1:0-188713 GCF_036961695.1 Pseudomonas sp. CGJS7
TGTGATGACAAGCAAGATCAAATGCTTCCGCCACTAAAGCGGCGGGTAACTTTCTTTTGTCCAGAGCAACAAAAGAAAGTCACCAAAGAAAAATGCTCTCCCTGTTTCGAGTCAAAAGCCACGAGTGCGGTGCCTGCGCGGGCAGGTTCCGTAGTGGGCATCCTGCCCACGACGGAACCCGGCGCACGTCCTTGTGCGCCGCCCTTCGGGTGTCCTTTTGCTATCGCGAGTTAGATGCGCCGCCAGGCCAGAGCAATGGCAACAGCAACAGCAACAGCAACGGCAACGGCAACAGCAACTGCAAAAGCAAAAGCGCCCTCATCCGCCCTTCGGGCACCTTCTCAGCCTTGCACTCCCTTCGGTCGCCGCAAGCGGGAGAAGGGCGTTATGGTGACTGCATGGCTGTAACGGCTACGAACGCCGTTGCTACCGCCGACTTAACCGACGGCCTTGGCCGCCTCATCGATCAACCCCGCCACCTCAGCCGGCCGCGAAGCCAACGACGCATGGCTGGCATCGAGCGTAATGACCTTCTTCGCATTCATCCGCGCCGACATCCGCTGCTGATTCTCCGGCGCGATCATCCGGTCCTCGCTGGAAATCTGATACCAACACGGCTTGGAACGCCAAGCCGGCTCGCTGATGGTGTCGCCGAAGGTGCTCGCCAGCGGCGCCTTCTGGGTCACGCCCATGACCAGGCCTTCGTCGGCGGTCAGATCCTGGCAGAAGCTCTCGTGGAACTTGTCGGCCTTCAGCCACAGATACCCGTCGCTGTCCGGCGCCAGATTCGGCGCGGCGACCGGCAGATGTTCCTGGGTAATGCCGCCCGGGCTCTCGCCGGTGTCGGGCGCGAATGCGGCGATGTAGACCAGGCCGACCACCTTGTCGTGACCGCCGGCCGCGGTGATCACCGCGCCGCCGTAGGAATGGCCGACCAGCAGCACCGGGCCGGGGGCTTGTTCGATCATCTTGCGGGTGCGCTCGGCGTCGTCGGCCAGCGAGGTCAGCGGTACTTCGACCGCTTTGATGTCGCTGTAGCCCTTGCGCGAAAGCTCGACGATGGTCTTGCCCCAATGCGCCGCGCCGCCCCAGAAGCCGTGTACGAGAACGATGGTGGGTTTGCCGCTCATGATCGTAGTCCCAATGATTGCGCCAACGAACGCCCGAATGCGCGAACCGCTGGTTGGCGTGGAAGCGGTCGCGTGGACTCCGCGGCCGGGTGGGGCCGCGAGTCGCCGAGCGTTTCATGTCCGCAAACTAGGCCGCGTGAATTTGTCGCTGCGCTTAGGTTGCAGCCGACGCGGGACGCACGGCGACGAAGGTAGGCAACGCGCAGCGATAGGCGGCGTTTACACCCCGGCGATGACGCGACCGATCCGCCTCGAACGATGTCGCGGACTCGCCCTGTAGGAGCGGCGCAAGCCGCGACCGCGGGGTTGCAAGCTCGCGGCGCGAGTCCGAAACATCGCGGTCGCGGCTCGCGCCGCTCCTGCAAAGGGCGCCATGTGGCGCCGCCGCATTCAGCCGCTACTTGGCGATCAGCAACAACAACGAACGCGCCTGCAAGCCATAGCCGGTGTTCTCGCCACCGATCAGGGTTTCGCCGCCGGGCAGGGCGACCGCGTTCGGGCCTTCGTTCCAGGTCGCGGTGTCGGTCACGCGATACCACTGCTTGCCGTTGCCCGGCCACGGCAGGGTGAAATTCACCGGCCCCGACCAGCCGTTGTAGGCGACATAGATCGCGCTGGCGCTGTCGCCGAACTCGCTGCCGTCGATGCGCCAGGCCAGGGAGTGGTTGTCGCCGGAGTTGAAGTACGCCGCGTCGGCCTGGGCGCCGTCGGGTTTGAACCAGCGCAATTGCTCCATGACATTGCCGTTGCCGTCGCTGCCGGAATAGAAACCGGCCGGACGCAGCGCCGGGTGCGCCTTGCGGAAGGCGATCAGGCGCTTGGTGTAGGTCTCGTGGTCGGCCTCGACCGCGCTGCGGGTCCAGTACAGCCAGTTCGCCGCCGAGTCGAGGTTGTAGGTGTTGTTGTTGCCGAACTGGGTGCGCAAGACCTCATCGCCGCCGGTGATCATCGGCACGCCCGCGCTCAGCATCATGAACGCAAGGCCGGTGCGCGCGGCCTTGCGTTGTTCCAGCACCACGCCGCCCTGGTCCCAGCTGATGTTGTGGTCTTCGCCGCCGTCGGACGGGCCGTACGGCCAGGGTTGATTGTTCTGTTTGCTGTTGTAGGCGTACAGATCGTTCAAGCTGAAGCCGTCGTGGGCGACCATGAAATTGATCGAATGCCAGGGCTTGCGACCGTCGTCGCCGTACAGATCGCTGGAACCGGCGAAGCGCGAGGCCAAGGTGCCGGGCGTGACCGTTTCCACGCCGAGCTTGTTTTGCTTCTTGCGCAGCGCGTCGCGGTACAAGCCGTTCCATTCGGCCCAGCCGGCCGGGAAGCCGCCGACCTGATACGAGTTGCCGCCGATCGCCCACGGCTCGGCGATCAGGTCCACGCCGGCGCCGCCCGCGGCCGGACGCGGCGGCAGTTCGGCGCTGATGCGGTTGATCGCGTTGCCGCTGTCGTTCTTGTCGAAGTTGAAACAGCCGTGTTGGCAGCTGTTGCCCAGCACCGAGGCCAGATCGAAGCGGAAGCCGTCCACGCCGAGCGCATCGCGCCAGTAGGCCAGCGAGTCGACGATCAGGTTCTGCGCGATCGGATGGCGGGTGTTGTAGTTGCCGCCGACGCCGGTGTTGTCCCAGGGATACTGGTAGTCGGCGCTGAGCGAGTAATAGGCCGGATTGTCCAGGCCGCGGAACGAGAGCAGGTTGTAGACGGTCTTGCCGTCGGTGCCGCTCCACGCGCCGCCTTCGCCGGTGTGGTTGTAGACGACGTCGATGTACACCTTGATGCCGGCGTCGTGGTAGGCCTTGACCATCGCCTTCCATTCGCGGGTCGGGCCGCCGGGGGTTTTGTCGTAGGCGTAGCGGCGGTCCGGAGCGAAGTAGTTCAGGGTCATGTAACCCCAGTAGTTGTCGTCCGCGGTGGAGTTCGGATCGACGTCGTTCTGGTCGTTCTGGGTTTCCTGCACCGGCAGGAATTCCACCGCGGTCACGCCCAACGCGGCCAACGCCGCGGCCTTGCGCGCGGCGCCCTTGTAGGTGCCGCGCTCGGCCGCGGGCACGCTGTCGTCGTTGCGGGTCAGGCCGCGCACGTGGACTTCGTAGATCACTTCGTCCTTGAGCGCGCGGGTGGGTTTGCTGCCGGTCGAGCTGGTGTCGGCGGCCAGGGCGATGCTCTTGCTCGCGCACGGCCCGCTGTCCTTGTTGCGGTGGCTGGCGCCGGTGGCGTACACGGTGCCGTCGGTGCAGGCGGCGGTGCTGGGGTCTTGGCTGATCTCGCGCGCGTACGGGTCGATCAGCAGTTTGTTGGGGTTGAAGCGGTTGCCGGCGCTGTCGACGTCGCTGACGAAACCGCTGGCGCTGCCCTTGGTCCAGGCGGCGTTGTACGGCCAGTTGGGGCCCCAGGCGCGATAGCCGTAATACACCGTGCCGGTGATGCCGTAGGTGTTCTTGATCGTCGTCACCGGCACCGAGGTCGACCAGATCTGGCTGGCCGCGTCCTTGCTCAGGACCAGACGGGCGACTTCCTGCGCGCCGGTGGCCTGCTTGTACAGGAACACTTCGATGCGGGTGGCGCGCGAGGAATACACGCGGATGTTGAGGTTGCTCTGCGCGGCGTCGTAGCGGGCGCCGAGTTGCTGCGCGTCGATCGCCGCGTGCGCCGGCGCCATCGCCGCCGCCAGCAAGGCCGCACTCAACCCAAGACGGAGGCGATCGGACCGGTCCCGCCATTGCACTGCCTTGCGCATCGCCGCGTACTCCTTGCTGAGCTGAGGACGAAAACGCGCACCGGGCGCGTATTCGGATTCACTCTACGCCCGACGATGGGCGCACAAGGACGCTTGCAATCGTATTCAATGCCGACATAACTGCGACGCGCATGCGCATCCGCGCGTTCAGTCACGCTTCGCCCGCGGCGCGGGCGGGCGGTCCCAGCCGATCTGTTCGATCCGGCCATCGAAGCCTTGCGCGACCGGCATCGGAAAGAACGGCGCCAGGCGTTCGATGTCGCCGGCGTCGTGGCGCAACGGCGGCAATTGCGCGCGACGCGCCGGCACGATTACCGAGATGTTGTAGCCGTAGCTCTTGACCCGCGCGTCGCGGCAATCGATTCCGGCCACGATCAGGTTGTACAGCAGCAAGCCGGCGTTCCACAGGGTCAGATGGCCGCCGACGATGCCCGGCCGCGCTGGCGGCACGGTGATCGCCAGCCAACCGTCTTCGCGGGCGAAGCCGAGCAGGCGTTGCAGGAATGCGCCGACGTTGCTCTGGTGTTCCAGCGCGTGCGAACACCAGACCAGGTCGAAACGTTGCTCGCTGCGGAAATCGGCGAAGTCGCCGACGAAGTCCGGGCTATAGCCGGCGTAGGCTTCGAACGAGACCGTGGTGACGCGCTTGCCGTGCGCGGCCAAGTGCCGGGCCTGACGTCCGTCGCCGCAGCCCACGTCGAGCACGCTGTCGAAATCGTAGTCCCGCAGCAGCAGGCTCAGCGCTTGGTCGCCGAGCCAAGGCGGGGCCGGCCCGCGCCGGCGCGCTTGCTTGGCTTGAGCGGGCTTGCTTCGCGAAGCAGGGCGGACGGCGCTCATGCCACCTCGCGGATCGCATCGCCGGCCAGCTCGGCCGCCAGTCGTAGATTGGCTTGCGCCCAGGCGTCGATGCCGTACTCGGCGCAGCGCGGCGCCGGGTGGGCGCGCCGTTGCGTCCAATGTTCGGGGCGCGCGAGCACGGCCAGGATCGCCTCGCGCATACCGTCGGCGTCGTCGACCAGAACGCCGCACTCGCCATCGGCCAGCAATCGCGGCGCCCAGCCGACGCGCGCGGCGATGGTCGGCACCCCGGCACGGATCGCGTCGAACAAGGGCCATGGCGCGCAGTCGGTGGTTCCGGTGACGGCGACCGCGTCGAATCGTCCGATCCATTCGCCGCAGCGCGCCAGCGGATACTGATTCAACGGCCAGCAGGCGCAGTCCACGCCCGCGCGTTTGAGCTCGCGCAGCGCCGCGTCGAGGCGTTCGCCGATCAGGACCACCCGCGCCAGTCCGCGCAGACCGCGCGCGGCGGCGATAAATTGCGGCAAGCCGCTCGCATCGACACCGTCGCGGCCGCTACAGGGCCGGCCGACCCAGGCCACGCTGGGCAAGGCGCCGCCGGCCACCGCCAATGCCGTGCCCGCACTCCAACCGACAGGTTGCAGGCGCCAGCGGCGTTGCGACAGATCGATGCCCGCCGATTCCAGCAGCGGCTGCTGATCGGGATGGGCGAGCAGCAACCCCGCGCATCGTGCGACCTCCGCACGCGCGCCGTCGCGGCGGTAAGCGGCGGCATCGCTGAGATCGTGCAGCTGCACCACGCTGCGCATCGGATCCGGCGCCAAGCCGGCCTCGCTGGCGCGCAGGAAAATCCAGGCTCGCGCATGCGCGAGTGGACGTTCGCTGGCCTGGATCCGATAACCGGGCAACGACCGGCCGGCCAACACTTGCTTCCAGCGCTCGAACAACCAGCCCTTGTTCTGCGCCACCACATTGATGGTCGGCGGATGCGAAACAGCCGGCCGTATCGACGGCGCCGCGGCGCGCGGCACGATCCGCGGAATCACCGAGCCGGTGCGCGGCAGCGGCCGTTCGCGCAAGGCCAACTCCAGCAGCGCCGCTACTCGGTCCGGATCGGAGGATTCGGCAAGACTGACCTGGTGCGAAATCAGATGCCAGGCATAAGCGCGCCGGCAGGCGACCGAATCGGCCTCGCTGACGCTGGCCGCCAGACGCGACCAGTCGTCCGGCACCTGGGTCAGAAACGGTTGCACCGGCGCCTGCGCGGGCCAGACATTGCGGCCGAGCACGATCGCCGGCACGTCCCACAACAAACCGTCATGGGCGACGTTGCTGTTGAGGGTGAGGATGCCGGCGCATTGGCCGCTGCGCAGCATCTGATGGATATTGCCTCGGGTCTGCGGCCACAGCAGATCCTGGCGCCGCCGCAGTTGCAGGCGCAGGTGGCGATTGCCGGTGCGCGCATCGGCCGGATGCTGCTTGTAGATCACCGGCCAGGGCGGGTCCAGGCGCGAGACGTGATCGATCAGCGCCTGCATGGTCCGCAACCGGGCTGGCGCATGCCGGACGATGTTGGTGTCGGACTCGATCTGCAGCGGCACCAGCAGGAACCGTTCCGGCAGCGCGGTCGATTGCGGGCGGTTGGCCTGCATGTATTGGTAGTAACCGTCGAACTCGGCGCTCTTGATCGCATCCAGCCGGCGTTGCAGCGCTGCGTCACGTTCGCCGTCGAGCGCGCGCCCGTCCCAGGCGAACGGCGCGGCATGCGAATCGGCGTTGATGCCGCGCGGGCTGATCTGATAGTCCGAACGGGGCAGCCAGCCGTGTTCGCAGTACAGCGTGGGGCCTTGGGTGGTATAGCCGCGGCCGTTCCAGACGATCGACAGCACGCGCGGGTTGTGGGCGCTGCTGCGGGGATCGCGGGCGACCGAGTGGCCGAGCCCGGCGGCGCTGACCGCGAGCGCGTCGAGCAAGGCGCCGACCACGCCGCCGGAACGTTTTTCGATGGCGATCTTCATCTGCGGACTCCTGGCGGGCGCGGGCGGGGCGACGCGGTGAGGTGGGGAAGCAGGCGCGCTGGCGATGCCGCCGGCAAGGTTCGCGGCGTTCCAACTGTCGTCGATGCCGGCGCGCGGCAACTGGCTCAGGCGGCTGATCGGACTCAGATTGACCAGTTCGACGCCGCGTCCGCGCAAGGCGATGGCCAGGCGGCCGTACTGCGCATCGATCTCGCGCAATCGGCCGGCGAGCGGATGGCGGCCGGTGGCGGCGAAGAAATGATCGTCGGTGAAATCCACGCCGATCAGGCCGATCCGGGTCGCGCCCATGTAGGCGGCCAGACACACGGCGACGTAAGGCGAGTTCTGGGTGTAGTGCAGGCAATCGTCCGCACCGGAATCGGTGCCGCCGTACGCGCCCAGGCGAAACCGCACCAGCGGCGGTTTGACCGTGCCCAGATCGAGCTGGGTGAACAAGGCCCGCGCATTGGAGGCGCGGACGTGGACGTAGCGGTCGTGCTTGAACTGCTGCGGCGGGTTGAGCACGACCAGATAGGTGGGATCGAACAAGCGGCCGACGTCGTTGACGCCGATGGTGAGCAGTTCCTGCGTTCGCGGCAGTTGCGGCAGCGACGGCCCGCAGCCGCAGACCACAACACTGGCGCCGGCATGCAGCCCGCGGTATGCGCTCAACGCAAGCGCAGGGTCGGCGCGCAGCGGCGAGGACTGGCTCATGGCGGCAGATACTTGTTGCCGGCGCGCGATCCGCGCGAGCGGTTCAAGGCCGACGGCTCAAGCACATAATTGGCCGCGTTGAGCATCCACGCGCGGATCATGTCGGACTTGGGCGTGGTGATCTTGCGTACGCTGTTCCAGTAGTCGACCGCGTCCACCGGTTCGTGGCTCATGTCGCAATCCGACAACGGATGCCACTTGCCGGGCTTCCATTCGACCACGACGACGTTGTTCTGGGTTTCGACTTTGTAGCGGGCGATGACCGTGCGACCGGTCAGCGAGGCTTTGCCTGGCGTCGCGCCCAGGTACTTCTCGCGCGCTCCGTCTTCCACGTAGGGACGGATCTCGCCGGCCGCCCACTGGGTTTTGAACTTCGGCGTGTCGATGCTCATCATCCGGGCGCCGACCGACTTGATGTCGTGGTTGACCCGCAAGGTGCTGACGAACAATACCTCGCCCATCCGGGCGGTGCCGCCATAGGGCAGGGTGATCTTGTCGCCGCGCTTGACCGGCAGATCGTCGCTGGCGTTTTCCGGCAGGATGTCGAACAACACCCGCATATTGCCCGACAGGCTGTTCATCTCGTTTTGCAGTTTTTCGTCGGTCGATTTGGCCGCGAGCGACTTGACCTTCTTCTCTTGTTCCAGCCGCGCCTTGAGCTTGTCGATCTCTGCCTTGGTCTTGATCGCGCGATTGAAGTACTCCAGGCCGAACGCCTTGGCCAGCGGTTCGTCGTTGAAGGCCTTTTGCACCTTGGCGATGAATTCCTCGGTGAACATCTCCGCGCTGGCCACCTTGAGCCGCGCGTTGGCGCCGGAGCCGGAGAAGAACAGCTTGTGCGAGCGGCCCTTCTTGTCGGAGAAGGGCACCTTCTTCTTCCACCACTCGAACAGGAAATCGACCGCGGCCTTGCCCTTGTCGAGCAGGAACTTGCCGGCCTTCATCGCCATCTTCTTGATCCACGCCACCAGCGAGTCCATCGCCTTGAACACCGGCGCGCGGATCTTTTCGATGATGCCGTTGATCTTGTTGGCGATCTTGCCCAGCCCGGCGAACCCGGCCAGGAAGTTGATCGCCAGCGACAACAGGCCCTTGAGGATCGACTCGACCTTGGCCGCGGCCGCGTCGACCGAGCCGGCGGCGATGGCGACGATGGAATCCAGGAACGCGGTGACCACCTGGATGATCTTGGAGATCTTCTGGATGAACACCATGATGGTGTCGTAGATCGAAACGATCGCGGAAATGAAGCCGGCGCCGGGGATGAACATCGCCACCAGTTTCGGAATCGCCTTGGTGACGATGGCCTCGATCACCATGTCCATGATCCCGCTGACCACCTTGTCCTTCTGCGCGACCAGTTCGTCCTTGATCTGTTCCCAGGCCGCGACCGGCCCCTTGGTGACCAGGGTCACCACGATGTCGAAGCCTTTTTCCAGCGCCGCCACCAGCGGCTCGCCGAAGGCCTTGACCATGCGCTCGCGCAAGTTGGCCCAGGTCAGGCCCAGCACCGAGAACGCGAACTTGACGATTTCGCCCAACGCCAGCGACTTGGGAATGTAGACGCCCTTGAGCGATCCGGTGAGCCAGTCGACCAGACCGTCGGTGAGGTGGCCGCGGAACTTGCCGGCGAACTTCTGGAAGCCTAGCTTGCCGGCCTTGACCAGATTCTTCACGAACGGGATCGGGTTCTTGAGGATGCTCTTGAGCGCCGCGCCGGTGCGCTTGACGTAAGGGATCGCGCCCGGGGCGACCACCGAGAAGATGATCTCAAGCAGATTCCATACCGCATTGCCGGCCCAGGACACGAAGCGCGCCAGGAAGCTGCCGAACACGCCGACCAATTTGCCGAACGCGCGCGGCACCAGCACGATGTCGACCAGCTCCAGCGACTTGAACGCGGCGATGAAGGTCGGCGGAATCTGCAGGACGAACGACACCAGATCGCTCATCGCCCCCTTGAACCAGGCCCAGGCCTTGGGAATCGCCCCGGACTTCTGCATGTTCTGCCAGACTTCTTCCTGCCCGATCAGCTTCATGAAGCCGCCGATCAGCAAGTCCGCGCTGCCGGTCACCGGCTCGCCGGTGATCGGGTCCTTGCCCATCACGCCTTTGAGCAGGTCGTAACTGGGCGTGCCCTCGGCGAGCTTGGCGATGGGCTTGAGGATCGCGTCCTTGATGAAGGTGACGATGTCGGTGACGAAGTTCTTGACGAAGTTCTTGAGCTGATCGATCGGCGCGGTGAAGATCTTCTTGGCCCGGTTCCAGACATCGCCCGGACTGAACAGATCGCGCCAGCCCAGCGAGTCGAGGAAGTCCATCAGCGCCTGCTTGAACGCCGAACCGACCATGCCCAGGGTCTTGATCTGCGCGGCCGCCCAGTTGGCGACCTTTTCGAAGATGCCGCTGTTGTCCAGCGCCTGGGTGATCAGGCCGCCGCCGGGAATGAACTCGATCACCGCGCGCAGGATATTGGCCGGGCTGGCTTCGACCCGGCTCATGTTGATCGGGTTCACCCCCAGCACGATGGTGAACATGCGGAAGCCGGGAATGATATTGGCCTTGTCGGCGATGAAGTCGAGCACCGTATCGATGCCCAGGCGCTGGACCTTGGCCGGCGCGGACTGTTCGATCCGCGGCGAGGCCTGACGCTGCACCACCGCGCGCTGCTGGATGGTGTGGGTCAGCTCGTGGGCGATCAGTTCGCCGCCGTCGCGGCTGTCCGGGCGGTATTCGCCGCCGCCGAAGAAGATGTCCTTGCCGAACGCGAACGCGCGCGCCGACAGCCGCGCGGCCAGCTTGGCGCTCTTGCCGTCGGTATGGATGCGCACGCCGCTGAAATCGGCGCGGAAGCGCGGCTCCATGAATTTGCGCAGTTTCATCGGCAGCGGCGAGCCGCCGCCGAGGCTGGAGCGGATCTCGGCTTCGACTTGCGGATCGGCGTTCTCGGGGCCGCCGTCTTTGCGCTGGATCGACGGCGCGGCGATGCCGATCGCGGACGCATGGTCTTGCAGCGGTGCGCGATGCACGCCCGCGCCGCTGCTGGCCACCGGCGACGGCGCCTCGGCGGGAACGTGCATGCTCATGACGGCGCGGGCGACGCTGTCGGCCTCGCGTTCGGCCGGGTCGGTGTTGGCCGACACCTGCATCTGCGCTTGCACGCCGGATGGCAGGCCGATGCGTTCCTGGGTGGAGGCCAGTCCGTTCGATGCGCTCGGCGACAACAAAGTGCTCAAGCGTCGTCCGCCGACCGGAGCCGCTGGGCCCGACACGCGCGGCTTGCGCGCCGACTGCGCCTCGCTCGCGGCCGCGACCTTGGCGGCCGGCGCCGCCGATCGCATCGCGGTGGCGGGCGGGGCGCGCATGGATCAGCCCGCCAGCGCCGGCCGCGCCGGTGCGTACGGACGCAACGGGCAGGCGCCGCCGTGCTTGCGGTACTCGCGCAGCAGCGCGGCATGCAGATGCTCGCTGTGCAGCGCCGCGCCGGCTTGCAGCGACAGCAGCCGCGCATGCAATACCACGTTGCGCCACTGCCCGCCGCTGAGGTTGCAACGGCTGGCGGCGTCCTGCAGCCAGTATTCGTCGATGTCGGCATCGCCCAGGTGCAGGCGCAGGATCTCGTAGCGCCGCCACGCATCGGGCTGGCGGAAGTTGACCACCACGTCCATGCGCCGGGCGAAGGCGCGGTCGATCCGGTCGGCGGCGTTGCTGGTGATCAGCACGATGCCCTGGAACGATTCGATCCGTTGCAGCAGGAAATTGGTTTCCAGATTGGCGTAGCGGTCGTTGGAGGACGACACCTCGGTGCGCGCGGCCATCAGCGCATCGCCTTCGTCCAGCAGAAGCATCACGTCGAGTTCTTCCGCCGCGCTGAGGGCGCGGTCGAGATTTTTCTCGGTTTCGCCGATGTACTTGTTGACCGTGGCGGCCAGATCGATGCGGTACAGCTCCTTGCCCAGTTGCGCCGCCAGCCGACGCGCGGCCAGGGTCTTGCCGGTGCCGCTGGGGCCGGCGAACAAGGCGCGCACGCCGACCCCGGCGGCGTCGGCGTTGCCGCTGTCGGCGGCCAGCGCTTCGCGCCAGCGGCAACGCGCGGCCAGGGCGGCGAGTTCCTCGCAGGTGGCTTCGTCGGCGGCCAACTCATGCGGCGCTTGCTGCGATGGCAGCCGCGTGGCCAGTGTTTCCAGACGCGCGTCCTGCAAGGTCCGGCAGGCTTGGCGCAGGTCGTCGCCGTGCGGGGCGTCGCGGCCGGCGGCCATGGCGAAACCGGCCGCACTGGCGGCGACGCGGGCGATGCCGCCGCCGGTCAGACGGATGTTATCGGCGAATTCGCGCAGCGAATCGGGCGATTGCTCGGGCAAGGCCCGACGCCAATGGCGCAAGCGTTGTTCGGGGCCGGGCATCGGCAATTCGATGCTCAGGATCGGGCGGGTTTCGGCGTGGCGCCAGGCGCCGCGAACGCCGCCGATCACCAGCAGCGGCGCGGCGGTGAGCGGCAGCGCCGGAATTTCGCGGCTTTCGCCCGAACCCAGTTCCAGCGCGAGCGCGGGGACCGCGTCGAGCAGCAGCGACAACAGGCCGAACATCCGCCAGCGCGCCGGATCGTCGAGGATCGCCGGCTGCGCCAACAGCAGCGATTTGCCCAGCGTACGCGCCAACGCACCGGCCAGGGTCTTGCGGCCGTTCTGGGCCGGGCCGCGGATCAACAACACCGGCGCCGGCGTGGAGCGCAGCAGCGCCGGCAAGCTCGAACAGGTGGCCAGGGTTTGGGCCGGAGCGATGTAGTCGTCGAGCGCGGACAGGCGGTCGAGCGGAATCAATCGCAACGCCGGATCGGATACCGTCGGCGTGCGCAAGGCGTCCCAGACGCTCAGCGGCACGGCCAGACGCCAGTCGGGGCGCGGCAGATCGGTATCGCTGGCGATTACGGCGCCGAGTTCGATCAGCCGTTGCAGGCCGGCGCGGATTTCGCCGGCGCGGTCGCCGCCGTCGTCGCCTTCGCGCCACCACGCCATCAGCACGCCGATGCACGGGCGTTGCGGGGCCGATGGCGAGGCGGCGAATACTTGGCCGAAACGCGGGTCTTCTTCGATCAGACCCACGGCCAGCAGCAACTGCAGTTCCAGGGCGCTCAGGCCGGCGTCGCGCAAGGCCAGCAGCGGCAGATGCGCATGCTGTTGGCGGGTCTGCGTTTCCCAGGCTTGAACGGCGTCGCGCGATTGCGGCAGTTCGTGCGCGTAGTCGGCCAGGAACGGATAGGCGCGCAAGGCTGCTGGCGCGCCGCCTTCCTCGGCGCAGACATCGACGATCCGCGCGATCACCTCCAGCAGACGCAAGCGCAGATGGGTGGCGGCGTCGAGCGGGCGATCCGGCGATGCGGCGCAGGCGTCCATGGCGGGCTCAGTCGTAGTGGAAGCGGATATCGCGGCCGGCCGCGGGAATCCAGCCCGGATCGCGATCCAGGCCGGCCAGCCGCAGCGGCAACGGCAGCGAGTCGAGGGAGAAATGCAGGTGGATGTGGAGCAGGTCGCAGCGCACTTGCGCGCGGTGGCGGCAGAGCAGGTCGATGGCGGCGTCGCGGTTGTCGGCCATGCCCAGGGCGTGCGCCAGCCGGGTGCGCAGATACAGTTGCAAGCAGGCGATCCAGCGGCGGGTCGGTGAGCGCGGCAAGGGCTGCAGATCGCGATGGCTGCGTTGCAGGCGCGCGTGCTTCAACGCCGGACGTTCGTCGCGCCAGGCCGCGGCTTGCGCGTGGGGCGCGATGCGGTGGTCGCGGGGCAGATCGGCCAGCACGAAGCCTTGCGGGTGCCAGATCCGCAAACGGCGCCCGCCGCGGTAGTGCAGTTGGTCGCTGAGGCTCCAGGCGCCGAGCCAATGATCGGCGACCGACCAATCCTGCGGGGCGACAAAGTCCCGACCGGCCGGCTCGTGCGGCTCGCGTCCGCTTAGTGCGGCCAGCAACGGGCCGATCGGATCGTTGCGCAGTTCATCGCCGAACCAGTCCGCGCCGATCAGTATCAGCCAATCCCAGGGCGACAGGCTCAGATTCTCCTGGCGCGGCGCGGTGAAGTCGGCATACAGGCCCAGCGACAGGGCGATATTGAGCAGATAGAACAAGCCGCCGAATTCGGTCGTCGTTTCGCAGTGCGCGTGCACGGCCGGCGTAGGCGGGGAGGCGTCGGTGTCGATCGTCGCGATTGGGCTCGCGTCGGCTGAGTCGAACGATGCCGGGTCTTGGTGCGGTCGGCTGTCGAGGTAAGCAAGATCGCTTGCTTCGTCTGCGGTTATGGCGGGTGGTACAGGCTGCAGCGGTTCATGCACCGCGGCCGATTGGACGGGCGGCATCGAGGCTGGCGCCTGAGCCGAAGTATTCGCGAGCGTCGCGTCCGTCGCCGGGTGTGTCCAAGCGCGAGCAGGCACCGATTTGGGAACTTGCGGCGACAATTCTGCTGCGGCGGACCACGGAGTAGCGGGGCGCGTCGCTGTCGCAGGATTGGATGATTGTTGTGTAACCGACCACTCGGCGACGGCGTCGGCGAACTGCGCGGTCCGCAGCCACACTGGATCGCGCTGCGCGGCCAGCGCATACGCGAGCAACCGCAGCGCCCGCGGCGCGAGTTGCGCGCTCGATAGTTCCGGAACGAGCAGCAGCAACCGCGTTCGCGTCCGGCTTGCCGGCGCGGACGCAGAATCGATGGCTTCGATTCGCGCGACGGCGGGCAATGGCCTCGCCGCGGCGAATTCTTGCGAAATCGGATCGTTCGACGCATTGCCGGTATCGCCGCGCATCGAAACGACACCGGCCGCCGCATCGTCCAGCCGTACCCAATCGTCACGACATGCCAGCGGCGCAGCGTAATCCGCGGCCAAAGCCCGCAGCGACAGCCCCAGGTCTTGCGCCGACATCCGCGCAATCCACGTCGCCGCCGCGCCTTGTTCGGCCAACAACGCGACAGTCGCGACCACCTGCGCGCCGCTTTGCAGCACCTGTTCGCGCAGCCACTCTTGCAAATCGGTCGAGCCCAGTGCGGCCTGCCACCACCACGGTCGCGACCCGGCACCGCGCAACTGGCAGCGGATCAGACACGCCGCCAGTTCGCCCGCGCCGAACCACACCGCATCGGCGCGGGCGGCATCGGGATCGCGCCAGGGCCGGCGCGCAGCGCGTGCGAGTTCGCGCACGCGCTGCGCCAAACGCTCCGACAAATCGCCGCCGCCGTGTCCGTTCACGGCCAGCCGGCGCACCAGCAACTGCGCGTCGGCCGGCAGCTCCGGCGGCGTCCAACTCACTCGGTCCAGTACCCGTTGCAGACCTTGCCGTGCCCGCAGCGCGTCGCCGCCGTAGCCGCGCAGCACGACGCTGCGCAGCTCGGCTTGTTCGGCTCGGCGATGTCGTAGCTGGATCGGCCGCATGCGGGTCGGGTGTCCCGATCAAGGGTTACGGGCCGGACTTACGCCGCAACAGCAGGAACAACAGGATCAGCACGATGAAGGCGATCAGCCACCACCACCACTTGATCCCGGGGTGGGTCGGCGGATCGATTTCGCGCGCCACCACCCGGGTCTTGACCGTGGTCGAGCCGCCTTCGGGCACCACCACCTTGTAGTAGTTCGGCGCGATCAGCTGGGTGCCTTCCAGCGCGGTGTCCCAACCGGTCAGCGCGCCATCGTGATGGACGTAGTAACCGAACGAGGACTGCGGATACAGCAGGTGCCGGTTCTGGCCTTCCACGGTCACGGTCTTGCCGCTGTCGTGGAACGCATGCACCAGGTAGGTCGGGTAGAGCTGGTTCATCACCTCGAACTCGCCGTCCAGCGGCGGACGCGGCGGAATCTCCGAACCCTTGCCCGGCGGCTTGTGCCCCGTGGCGGCGATGCCGGGTTGTTCGCTGCCGCCGCCTTCGAGAATCTCGCGGACCTTGGCGTAGTCGAGCAGGGTCGGCTTGGGATCTGGACGATCCGCGCTCTTGGGCATCATCAGCTGCTGCACGTACAGGAACACGTCGCGGTGGGTCTTGCCGCCGCCGAGCGGGCTGATGCCGGCGACGCTGACCTGGGCTTCGCGCTCGAAGGTCGAGGCCTCGACGAAATCCATGTTGCGATAGACGCTGGACGGGTTGTAGCTCAGTCCGCCGCCGCTGAGTTCGACCAGCATGCACTGGTGCGGACGCCGGATCGGGTTGACGTTGGGGCAGGTCGGGTCGCCGGCCTGGCCGGTGAATTCGCAGCGTTCGGCCGTGGTCATCGTCCAGTTGAAGTTGGGCGCGTTGGCCGCGGCGATCGAGGACTTGCTGCCGGCCGGGATGATCCCGCCGTTGCTCACCGGAGCGGAGTTGATCTGCCGCCACAAGGTGTTGGTCGGATCGGTGACGTCGTTCCAATCCGGCTGGGTGCCCCAGTTGGCGATGCGGAACGTCGCCGACACAGTATTGGCCGGCACCGGCGCGCCGGTTTCGTTGTTGACCAGGGCGAAGAAGGTGTTGACGCCGTTGATCTTGATTTCGTTCGGACGCGGATTGCCGCCGCCGTCGGTGTTGGTGGTGCCGACATCGCTGGCGATCAGGCTGAGCGTCTTCTCGCAACCGGCCGAACCCGGCGCCTGGGCGATATCGGCCAGCGGCCAGGTGTTGGCCGGCGGCATCGTGGCCAGGTCGAACAAGGTCACGTCGGGGTCCATGCTGTGATAGACCATGCCGTTCATCGGCTGGCTCACCTGCAGCGCATAAGCGACGCGGAACTGGGTGGTGCCGGCGGGCAGGTACAAGCCCTTGTTGAACGAGTCCGCGGGCGAGGAGACCAGCGGCAGGCGCATGTTGATCGCCCACTGCTGCGAGGCCTTGTCCAGCCAGACCCGGGTGTTGGGCGTGAGCCAGGCCGGCGCCGCGGGCGTGTTGGTCCAGGCGTTGGCGACGAAGGTGCGGGTCTGGGTGAAGATCGGCGGCGCGGCGTCGATGTTGGCGGCGACGGTGGTGAACGGCCGCACCTCAAACATCACGTCGGGATCGGCGCCGGTGGAGAAGGCGACCCGCAGCGAGTCCAGGGTGGGATCGAGCTGGCCGTCAACCTTGACCAGCCAGGACAAATACAACTGCGGCTCAGCGCCGCCGCTGCGCAGCACGCGGAACGAGGCGTGCTCGGACGCGCCGGTGCCGAAGCTGCGCGCGGCCGAGCCGCGCCAGCGCGGATCGTCCAGGCGCGGCCAGTAATTGGGCTCGCCGGCGGCGCTGTCGATGAAGTTGGGCGCGCCGCCCAAGGCCGGCACGCCCGAGGCGACGGGGATGCAAAGCGCCGGTTCCGGCGCGCCGCCGGCGCGGGTCGCCGGCGGGTTCAAACCGAAAACGACCGTCGCGACGAAGGCGAGCCAGATGCCGCGCAAGCCTCGCCGGGGAGTAGTGGAATCGGGCATGCGGCGCATGCGGGAAGACGGGTCTGTCATGGCAACGCTCCTGGTGCGACATTCCTGCGGGACATGCGCGGTTACGCGCGCACGGTGTTGTAAACCGTCGTGTAGGCGGCGGTATTGCCTTGGCGCTGAAGCTTGATCTGAACCTGCGCGTTGACCGTCGCCGAGGCAGTGGCGGCGACGCGGTAGCTCAACGGACGCGCGGTGCTGCCGGAGATCAGATCGCCGGGATTGATCTGGATGGTGTCGATGGTTCCGTCGTCCAGATTGACCGACCAGCCGGTGGCGGCGCCGAGCACGCTGCGGGTGATGGTGTAGACGCCGGCGACGGTGAAGGTCGCGGTGAACACCAGCCTGCGGTTCTGTCCGCCGGGCACGGTCAGGGTGGTGCCGTTGAGCGCGCCGAGCGAGGCCGCGGCATCGACTTCCAGATGGATGCTCTGATCCGGCGGCGGCGTCGGCGTGCCGACCACGAACTGGCGGATGCCGCTGGTGCCGGTGATGGTCGCCGCGTTCGCGCTCAGGGTCATGCCGAAGGTGGTGCCGTTGACGACGGCCGGAACGCTGGGGATCTGCACCTGCACCGTGGCTTGTTGCCCCGGCGCCAGCGTGATCTGCTTGCCGCTGAGCTCGTTGCCCTGTCCGTCGAGCAAGCGCAGCTGCGCGTTCCACGCGGCCGCGTTGGCGGCGTCGACCACTGCGTTCAAGGCCCAGGTGGCGAGGTTGTTGGTGCCCGAAGTGATGCGGTAGGTGAAGCTCACCGGTTGGCCGGCGACCACCGTGGTCGGCGCCACGCTCAGCCATTCGATGCCGATGTTGCCCTGCAACGGATTCTGTTGCGGGCGCAGGATCACTTGCCGGGTCACCGACTGGCTCTGATTGAACACGGTCAGATCGACCGTGGTTCCGGCTTCCAGCACGCCGGGGATATTGGGAATGACGAAGCGCAACTGGCTGTCGTTGGAGCCCGGCAGCAGATTGAGCACCTGGGTGGCGTTGAGGAACACCCGCGCGGCACCGGCGGCGAACTGGAAGTTCTGGCCGATGATCTGCAAGGTGTCGCCGATGCGGTACGGCCCGGCCGGAACCAGTTGCGTGATCGCAAGGCCAGTGCCCGGCGCGCTGGATTCCAGCGCCTGGATCCGCAGCAGCGCTTCGTTGAGGCTATCGACGATGCCGTTCCAGGCCGTGGCGCTGATGATGTCGCCTGGATTGACGCGTAACAGCGGACTGGTCATGACGGGTTCCTCTCAGGCGACGGTGAAGAGTGAGTGGCTGGAATAGTTGGCGAAGTCGGCGCGGGCCAGATCGAAACGCGCCAGCGCCATCTCGGGCATTTGTCCGCAGGCGAACACCAACAGCGGTTGCACGCCGCGGCCCTGGCTCAGCGCTTGCACGGTCTGCCAGGGGCGGTAGATCCACAGGTATTCGCCGCTGGCCGAATCGGTCGGCGAGAACGCCAGCGCCTGGTGTTGCAGCGCGCCGATCTGACGCGAGTCGATGAACTGGGTTTGCTGGCCGCTGCCCGGCAGCGGGCGCCGCGCAATGTCCTGGAAGAACGCGGCATCGCCGAATCCGCGCAGCGGCAGGTTCTGCAGCGGCACCACGCCGAACGGCGGCAGATAACGGAAGTGATCGCGCGCGCGCAGCGTGGCCGGCAAGGCGGTGGCGGCGAGCAGATCGGCCAGATGCTGCTGGAACTGCGCGCACATCGCCTGCGCTTCCACCAGCCGCCGCGCCCGCGCCAGGAACGCGAACGAGGACAGTTCGCCAGGATCGAGCGGATTGCGTTGGAACGAAAAGCCGGACAGAGCGTCGGGTTCGAGCAAGCGCCGCCGCACCGACCAGGTATCGACGAAGCGCAGACCGGCGGCGGTCCAATACACCAGGGCCAGCGGCACTTCGCAGTCGCTCAGGCCGGTCGGGCGCAGTTCGTCGATCAAACCGTAGCTCGGCGGATCGACTCGCCACGGATCGAACGCGGCCGCGTCGCGCGCTTCGATGCCGAAGCAGCGGTAGGCCAGGCGATTGCGGAACAACGGCGAGGACGGGTCCAGATCGGCGAAACGCAGCGGATTGATCGCCTGCAAGCGGAACTGCACGGCCTCGACCGTGGCATCGGTATTGCAACGCACGTTGCCCGGGTCCAGACCGTTGCTGGGCGCGCGGCCTTCGTCCTGCCGCGCCGGCGCGATGGTGAGCACGTACACGCCCGCGCCGGCCACGTACACGCCGTCGGCGAGCGGGTTGCACTGGGCGAAGACGCATTGGCAGTCGCCGCCGTCCTCGCCGCCGTCGAAGCGGCGGGTCAGAGCGACGCTGGTGTCGGCGTTCAAGCGCAAGGTGTGGCCGAGGCGGTTGATCGCCAGACCCGCGCGCACCCGCAACACCGGCGCCTCAGGCCGGTCCTGGTCGGGATCGCGCGCGGCTTCCAGGCCGAACGCCACGCCGTCGCCGATCGCCAGGCCCAGGCGCGCGTCGGCTTCGCGGTGCGCCTGCTGTTCGCGGCTGAGATCCTTGCCGGTCAGCAGGCGGCCGTTGAAGAAGTTGACGTTGCGGATGCCGCCGTCCTTGATCGGCTGCTGCAACTGCAGGACATCCTCGAGTGTGCTCATGGCCGCCTCAGATGCTCGCGATGGAATGCCATTGACCGACGCCGTCGGCGACCAGGGTCACGGCTTTCTTTTTCTTGATCGCCAACTCGGGCGTGCCGTCGATGCCGTCGCCGTTGGGGACGTCGGCCAGCAGGGTCAGGCCGACGGCGTCGACGTTCTTGAACGTCACTTGCCGGCCGGCGTTGGCCGCGGTGGAGGCCGGCAGCGCGATGGCGATCTTGCCGCCGCCCTGGGCGATCACCACTTGCGCGCTTTGACCGAGCTTGGCGTCGGCGAGCACGAACTCGACCGGCGAGGCCGGCGGCAACAGCAGCTCGCCGGAACCGGAGCCCTCGAACATCGCCATCGAACCGCCGAAACCGGCGTCGGCGCCGTTGCCGGCGCAATCGCAGCCGCACAGCGACCATTCCTGCAGCATGCGCAGATGCAGCAGATACGGCCGCGCGCTTTCGTCGATCAGCACGCCGGCGGGGCTGCCGTCGACCTGCCACAAGCCGCTGGGCGAACCGCCGCTCCAGACGATCTGCAATTCCACCCGGCCCAGCAGCAGGCAGTCGGTGTCGGGGAACTGGGCGCGATGGCAGCGCATCGCCATCCACAGCGGCCGCAGTTCGCCGATCCAGAACGCGAAGGCGGTGCGCAGGAAGTCGCATTGGTGTTCGCGGGCCAACTGCAACACCGGCGAGCCGAGGTCGAACAGGTAATCGCCGAGCGTCTGCGCCGAAGCCGGCGGCGACAACGGCGGCGACAGCGTCTGCGCGTCGAGCCACGGCTGCACCGCGGCAGTGAGCGCCGCTAACCAACCGGCGGGGTCGGCCGGCGCGGGCGGGCTGGTGTCGAGGATGGCGACATTGCCGCGCAGCCAGCGCACGAAGTCGCGCAGCGCGTCTTCTTCGACTTGCGCCGGCGGATGCTCGCGCAGCTCCAGACGGAAGTCGTCGGCCACGCGTGAGGGCTTCATCAACTCATCTTCCGAGCGGCAGGGCTCGCCCGGAATCGGCACCGGCCGGGTCTGGCAATCGGCGTAGCAGGCGGTCAGGTACAGCGACACCGCGCCGGAGGTGACGGTCGGCGGCGAGCCCGGCGGCAGCGCGGGATCGAGCATGCGCGCGACCATCGCGGCGTTGTCGGGCTTGGCCAGCCAGCGGTTGAGCACCGCGCACTGGTCGGCGCCGATGCACAGCAAACGCCCGCCCGGGGTCAGCGCGGAACCGGCCGATACGTGCAGGCGCGGGCCGTCGCTGCCGCTGTCTTCCCAGCGCACCCGCAGGCCGCTGAGGGTGCCGTAGCCCAGCGCTTCGCGCGCCAGCCATTGGTCGCGCCCGGACAGATACGCGAACTCCTGTTTGAAGTCGTCCACGCCGAGCACCATGCCGCGCTCGAAATTGACGTGCTGCGTGGGATCGGCGGGCAGGCCCGTCAATGTGGTCACCGGTTCGTTGCAGCAGCCCATGGTTCGACTCCCTTGTTCGGTTCGCGGTGTTCAGCAGTCCAGCGACATCCGGTCGCGCCCGTGCAGGCGCTGGCGACCGCCGATGAAACTGGCGCCGAGGTAGGCCCGGCCCACCACGGCATCGGGGATCAGCTCGCTCGCGCGGCTGCCGGCGCCCAGTTGCGTATCCAGCCCCAGCCGCGCCTCGCCGACGCGGTTGAAGGCCCAGTAGAAGCGCACGTCGAACACGGTGTGCGCGGGTTTTTCCAGTTCGACGATGCGCCGCGCCAGGGCCAGCTTCTGCTCCAGCGCATACGGATCGGCGATCACGCTGGCCACCGGCAGCAGCACCGAGAAGCGGTGCGCGCTGCGGTGCATGGCCAGCAGTTGCCGCTCGAACTGCAACCAGTCGGTCTGCGCCTGCAGCGTCGCCGGCAGCGCGTCGGGCACCGGCACTTGTTCGAAGTCGTCCCAGGCGGCGCGGTGGGCGTCGCGCAGGCGTTCGATCCGGCGATAACGGCGGGCCAGGAAGTCCTGCCACAGCCGGCGCTCGCGCACTTGCGCGTTGCGCGCGCAGTGATCGGACCAGTCCGCGCGCGCGGCTTCGGTGGACAGCGGCGCGGTCGGCAAGCGCACATCGTCGAAGCCGGCGTACTGGCGGTCGTGGGCGCGGTTGAGCGCGTCGATCTGCGGGTAACGCGATTGCAGCAGGCCGCGCCAACGCGCGCGTTCGGCGGCGCCGGCGGCGGGGACGAATCCCAGCGCGGCCTGGGCGAACCCGCGCCATTGCCGCGCCGCGTCGTCGTCGGCCGGCGGCGCCAGCGAGAACGGGACGATCTGCTCCAGCGCGCTGGCTTGGCGTTGCTGCCACGCGGCGTAGCGATCGGCCAGACCGGCGTTGCCTTCGGCCGGCGTCCACAGCGTCTGCCGCGATACCGTGCGCGGTCCGGCGGCAGTCGCGGCGGCGTCGGCGATCAGCGTTTCCACCAGCCGCGCCTGATACGCCTCGACGATGCGGATGCGGCCGGCGCCGTCGTCGCCGCCGCGCGGGCCGTCGAACATCGCCGCATCGACATCGTCTTCGAACGCCAGCGCCAGGGCCAGGCGCAAGCCGTGCACGGTGCCGCGCCAGCGGAAGAAATCCATCGCGTGCACCACCAGCAGACGGTGGCGGCGTTCGTCCCAGGCCGGGTCCAGGGCCAGATCGAACCAGCCCGCCAGCCACGCCAGCGCGTCCTGCGGAACGCTGCGCGCATCGAACAGCGATTCGACTTGCACCACCCGGTCTTCGATTTCGGTCAGGGTGCTTTCGCAATTGGCTAGCCAGCGCTCCAGGAACTCGCCGCTGCCCGGGTCTTCGCGGTACACCGCCGGCAGGAACCGCTGCGGATAGGAGAAGCGCGGCGCCCACAGCCGCAGCGCGCGCAAACGCGGGCTGCCGGTGCCGTTGCGGCTGACCAGGGTCAGCCGCAGTTGCAGGTAGCGGCCGCGCGCGCGTTGCAGCAGCAACTCCCAGGTGCCGGCGCCGGCTTCGCGCCGGGTCTGGCGCGCGGCTTCGCGGCGCAGCCACGGCAGTTCCGGGCCGTCGCCGCGCAGGCGCGGCGCGGGTTCGCGCAGCCACTCGCCGATCACTTGCGCGTCCGTCGCCGGTTGCGCTTGTCCGGCGAACCAACCGTCCAGCTCATCGCCGGCGCGGCTTTCCACCAGCACTTCGGTATCCGGCGGCACGCAGCCGTCGAACAACAGCTTGTCCCAGACCGTGCCGAGTTCTTCGCTGTCGAAGGCCGGGGTGATCAGTTGCGCCTGGGCCGCGTAGCGTTGCCGGTGTTGTTGCACCACCGGGGTCCAGCGCGGTTGATTCGCGCCGCTGTCGTAGTAAGCCATGCCGCCCAGCGAAACCAGGGCGCGGCCGGCGTAGCGGCGCAGCGGATACAGTTCGGCCGGCGCGCGCAGGGCGAAGCCGTCGTCGTGGTCGATGGGTTCGAAGGCGTGCACCTGGTTGCCGATTTCGCTGGCGACGAACAAGCGCGGCGCGGCGCCGCCCGGTTTGGCGCCGAGTCCGGACGCGTAGAGCATGTCGTGCGCCAGCGCGGGCAGGGCATCGAGCCATTGCGAGGCATCGGCGTTCCAGCTGTCGCCTTGGCGCCGCAGGCGCACCACCCGCGAGCGTCGGCCGGGCAGGTCGCGGTCCAGCACCATCACCCGTTGCTCGGCGTGCGATTGAATCGCGATGGGATCGGCGATGGCCGGGGTCAGCGAAGTCAGATCCAATCCGGCCGGGAACGTCAACGCCGGTTGTATCCGCGGCGGCCCCAACAGCGGTTGGAAATCGTCGATCGCTGGCGCGGGCAGGGGCTGCATCGGTTGACCGCTGTCTACCACCGCCAGGGTGCAGTCGAGTTCCCAGAGTCGCCGGTTCGCGCGGTCCAGCACCCAGGCGCCGCCGCCGTGGCGTGCGCACAGCGCGAACGGTTCGAACGGCACCTGCGCCGGCCACGCGGTTTCCAGCGGCGGGCCGCCGGAGATCAAGTCGAAACTCATCACCCCGCGCAGCGCGCCGCGTTCGAAGGCGACGATCAGATAATCGTCGGCGCTCACCGCCACGCAGCGATAGCGTTCGGCTGGCGCGGCCGGCGCGTTGGGATGCGGCTGGAACGAGGACGCGCGGCGCGCGCCATCGGCGGCCAGGGCCGGCCAGAATTCGCTTTCCGTGCCGCTGCCGGCCGATGCCACGCGCAGCGAGCGCGCATCGTCGGCGACGCGATAGACATTGCCGTGACGGTCGGCGTCGGCGCTGCGGCGCGCATCCAGACTCAAGCGCGCTTCGCCGCCGGTGGCCGGCAGTTCGATCGCCTGCGGTTGCAGGCTCAGTTCGCTGGCGGCGGCGTCCCAGGCGGGCAGATCCGCCGGTGCCTGCGGCATCGGGCTGGCGAATGCGTCCCACCAGTCCGCCAGCGGCCGGCCTTCGCGGTCGCGGCAGCGCGACCAATCCTCGCGGCCGAACAGCATCTGGAAGCGGGCGCCGTTGACGTTCATCAGCAGGTCTCCGGCACCACCGGCACCGGCAGCAACGGCGCGCTAACGCCGGAGCCGCCACCGGAGCCGCTGTTGCTGCCGCGCAGCGCGTCGATCGGCAGCGGATCGCCGACCACCACCGAGATGCCGAGAATCCGCGGCAGTTGCAGCCCGCTCATCTCGACCAAGTCGCTGGCCGCGCGTTCGCCTTCGGCCAACAGCACATCGGCGACCGAGGTAACGCCCGACACCCGCGCGACTTCGGCCAGCAACACCCGCGCCGCGACCGCGGTGCGCAGCGGCCAGCCGCGCGCCGGATCGTTGCCGCGCGGGGTGAACAGCGCGGCCTGGCGCGGTTGCGCGCCGGCCGGGCCGATCGGCGCCAGATACTCGCGCAGACGGCGTTTGACGTCGTCGACCACTTGCGCGATCGCATAACCGGCCGCGGCTTCGATGCCGACGCTGATCCACACGCCTTTGTAATCGGCGCCGCGCACCACCAGTTCGGTGGTGACCAGCCGGCGCGGGTCCAGATGCCGGCACAGCGCGTTGAGGAACAAGCGATCGGCGCGCGGCGCATCGGGCTGGCCCGGATCGGTGCGCGGAATCGCCAGCACCGTGACCACGCCCGGCGCCGAGCCGGGTTCGTTCGGCGACAGGTCCGGATGGAACGCCGGCAGGATTTCGATCCGGCCGATCTGCACGCCCGGCGCGCGGCAGGCGACCGATTCGAAATCGTCGACGCTGACCATGCGGTCGCGGTGCTGCAGATAACGGCGCACCTGCTTCTCGCCGCTGTCGGTGCTTTCCGCATCGGCGCCGCCCCAGGTGCGGACCGGGTTGCTGACCGCGAAACCTTGCGGCAGTTGCGGTGCGGTATCGATGGCCTGTTCGGCGACGTTGCCTTGCGCGCCCTGGCAGAAATCGTAAGCGGCGAACACCCGCGCACCGAGCGGCAGCCGGCGTCCGCGCAAGCCGTCGCCGAAGCGCAGTTCGCCGGCTTCGGCGTCGAGTTCGAACACTTCGGTGAGCGCGTCGCCGGCGCAGCGTGCGGCGTCGGCGCGGCGCGGATCGGCCACCGGCACCTCCGGCGCGGCCGCGGCCAGATCGTCGATTTCGCTCCAGCGCTGCGGCGCGGCCTCGCCCAAACGAGTCAGCACCTGCACCGAACCGGGCAGCACCGGGCGCCGCGCCAGTCGGCGGGTTTGATCGGGACGCCCGTCGCCATCGGCCAACGGCTCCGACGCTACCCGCTGAATCTGCCGCACGGGCGCTGCGTTGATGCCGGCCCAGCGCAGGCGCGCCTGGGCCGCGCCGTCGGCGCGTATCCGCAGCCACGTCAGCGTGCGCGCGGCCAAGGCCGGATCGTCCAGACTCGGCGGCATGTCGCCGACGCCGCCTTCCAGCGGATCGATGTCTTGCCACAGCCCCAGTTGCGCGGCCGGCGGCAGGGTCAGTTGCACCACGCCGGGCACCGACAACAGATCCACATCGGTGCGCGGTTCCAGTTGCCGATAGGCCGGCGCGGGGCGGTCGCTCGCATCGCGCGGAACCCGTCGGTCGGCGGCGACGTTGGGCAATTCGAAGCGCAGCAACTGCCGGCTCTGGGCGTTGCCGGCCGGCGACAACTGCGCGCCGGAGGTATCCAGCGCCGGCACCAGGCCCAAGGTCAGAGTGCGTCCGCCGAGCGCGTCGCGCACGGTTTTCCATGGATCCTCATCGCCGCCGGGCGCGTCGCCGGAGCGCGCCAGCAGCGCGATCCACAGCGAACGATCGACCGTGTCTGCGTTGAGATCGACGCTATCGACGGTCTTACGGTCCAGCGCCAGGGTCTTGTACAACTGCACGTCGCTGGGGAAGGGCAGCTGGTACGAGGCGTACAGCAGCTTGTAGTAATCCAGCAACTCCGCGCTGGGCTGCTCGATCCGGCGCTTGAAGTAGACCCGCGCCTCCACCGGCAGCACGTCCAGGCCCAACTGGGTGCGGAACGAAATCGCGCCGGCGCGCACTTCCAGATCGGCAGCCAGTGTCTGCGCGCTGGCCGGACCGCGCTGGTTGTCGAAGCTCACCAGGCCTTGCGCGGCCGCCGCGCTGGCCAGCGGCACCCGCAGCATCTGCAGGAACTTGAGCCGGTTGCGCTCGGGCGTAAGGTTGGCGCGGTACAGCAGGTTTTCGGTGAGGAACGAGAACAACTGCACCAGGGTGACGCCCGGGTCGCTCTGGTTGAAGTTGGTCCACTCCGGCGTGTGCACGCTCGCGCGCGCCAGCGTGTCTTCGACCAGTTGGGCGTAGCGGCGATCGTCGATGGGCGGGGGCGCGAGCGGCATCGTGGCGGCCTCAGTTCACGGCCAGCGGGATCGCGAGGCTGATGCGCTCGCGGGCGGCGGTGGCGACCAGCCGGTAGGTGATGGTCGCCAGCGCGGTTTCGGCTTCGCCGGGATGCGCGGCCACGTCGATCTGCTCGACCTGGATGCGCCGCTCCCAGCGCGCCAAGGCGCGCTGCATGGCATCGCGCATGCGCGCATGGGTGCCGGCGTTGTTGGGTTCGAACAAAAACCGGGCCAGGCCGGCGCCGAATTCGGGCTGGCCGACGCGCTCGCCGGGTTCGGTCTTGAGGATCAGCGCGATCGACTCGCGAATATTGTCCTCGCCGCTGGACCACACGAAACCGCCGTCCGGCCCGACCCGCGGCGGGAACGAGAAGCCGCGTCCGAACACGCTCGCGTTCATGGCGCCTCCTTCTTGCCCTTGAGCCCGGGCACGGGGAAGCAGATGACGAAGTACGGCAGCCAGCGGAAGATCAGATCGAACAGCGAGACGATGATGATCAGCAGGATCAGCGCGCAGATGGTGATGATCGGAATCGACAGCGAGCAGATCATGCCGATGTTGATGCCGCCGCTCTGGCAAGGGCCGCCGTCGCCGGCGGGCAGATCCTTGTGCAGCGGCCACGGCAGCACCGACAGCACCAGATCGATCAGGCCCATGCCCTTGGCGCGCTGCACTTGCCCGCACAGCATGTCGCTCATCACGAAGGCGGTGTTCTTCTGGAATTTGCGCAGGCCCGCCGGGCTGGTATCGACCGGCAGCGAAATCCGGATCGGCCGCGCCGGCGCGTCGGCGTCGAAGAAGCTGGCCAGGCGGAAGCGTTGGGTGGGCTGCGACAGCAGCGGCGGATGCAGCGGCCCGCAATCGCGGTTGCCGTGGACGAAGCGCAGCACGAACCAACCGCCGTCGCCGAGATTGGCGCCCAGGTTGTTGCCGAGCGCGTTCTTGACCTGCAGCGCGAACGGCACCGGCGGCGCATCGGTTTCGGCATTGGCTTCCAGCGCGCGCGCATACAGGGCGACGAAGCGGTCGACCTTGCGCGCCCAGTCCTGGCCCGGCACCGCGCCGGCGACCGGATCGGGCGCGACTTGCGCGTCGTCGCCCAGGGCGTCGAGCGCGCTGTACGGGCCGGTGGAGGTGAGGTTTTCGGCGACGCCGGCCAGGCAGAAATGAAAGCGCGGCCAGTCGGGCAAACCGCGGGTGTCGTTCGGCGCGGACGGGTCGGCGGGATTGGCGGCGTAGGTGGCGGTGCTGGCTTGCAGTCGGTCGCCGACGCCGGGCGCGCGGATCGCCTTGAGCGCGGCGCGCATCGTCGGCATCACCGCATAGGCGGGCAGGGCTTGCAGCGCGTTGATCAGCGCGGCGCTCATCGAGACCGTACCCAGCCAGTCGTACAAGGCGCGGCGCTGCGGCGACAAGTTGGCGTAACCGGCGCCGTCGTGTTCGATCGCGTTCCATACGTCGGGCAGATAGGTCGCCAGCAGTTCGGCGCAATCGAGCAACACCAGCCACGACTGGCTCTGCTGCTGCAGATTGAAATGCAGCGCGCGCAGCTTGCGCGTCGCCGCGCTTTCCGAGTCGCCGCCGATGCTTTGCGGCGAAGCCTCCTGCGCGGCCAGCTTGAACGCCGAGCGGATCATGTTCTTCCACGGCTCGCCGACTTCGATCTGGAACTGGGCCATGCGCGCCAACTTGGACGGCGCGGCCGCCGCGGCCGGACGCCCGCCGACTTGCTCGCGCTGGGCCTGGGCGAAATCCGCCACTGGGGTCGGATCGACGCGCACGCCGAGGTATTCCTCGCGCCGTCCGACCGGCACGGTGCCGGCCCACAGGCTGCGGCGGCGCTGACTTTCGTCGAGATAACTCAGCGCGAACGCCGGCAGCCGTTCTTCGCCGGCCACGAACGCGCTCTCATCGCAGCGTTGCCAGCGCGCGCCTTGCGCGTCCTTGATGTAGGCGAACTCGTGCAGCGCATCGGCCGGCCCGCCGGGCAGCGGCAGCAGCCGGCGCAGGACCATGCCGACTTCTTCGCCGCCGCCGGGCACCAGGCCGTGCTCGGGCAGACCGTGCACGCCGCAGACCAGGCTGGCGGTGGCCAGGTAATGGCGCTGGTGCGCGGCCTGATACAGCTTCAGCGGCGGCGCCTGCGCCGGCTCATTGGCGATCGGGGCGGCCGTGAGCTTGGCGGTGCTGGCGCGATGCGCGCTCTGCGCCAGCCGCGGCAGCGGCGTGCGTTCGACCAGATCCGGCGGATCGCTCATCGGCTTGCGCCAGGTCTCGTGGCGCGCGATCAACGCATCGATCCGGGTGGGATCGCGCGCCAAGGTGCCGAGCAACTGTTCCATGAATTCGTCGCTGGCGAAGCGCAGGATCGCCGGGCTGGCCTGTTGCTGCGCCTGCGCGCCGTCTTCGAAGCGCGACCACAGCGGTTGCGGCGCCTGCCAGCGCAAGGGATGCGGGTTCATGGCGAGCTCCAGGAACGTAAGGGTTCGGCGTGCATGGCGGTCACCAGATGTTCCCCGCGCCCGGCGTGTACGAGGCGCTGACGATGCTGTTGCAGATCACGGTGTCGGCCTTGACCACCCCGGAGAACGTCGACATGCCCGCGTCGACCGTGACCATGCCGGCGCTGACCGCGACCTGGCTGGCGTTGACGGTGACCTTGGCCGCGGCGGTGATGGTGATGCCGGCGGTTTCCAGCTTGACCGAGTTGCCGTTGCTGTCGGCGATCTCGACCGCGCCGGGTCCGTCCTTGAGGGTGAGCTTTTGTCCGCCCGGCGTTTCCAGCAGCAATTGCTCGCGGCCGTCGTTGTCGTCGAGGGTGATCTGCACGCCGTTGCGCGAGCGCAGCACCTTCTTGTAGTTCTTGCCGGCGCCGTCCATCGATGCGGGCGGGCGGTCGCGGCCGTTCCACATGCCGCCGAGCACGCACGGCCGGCGCGGATCGCCGTGTTCGAACGCGGCCAGCACTTCATCGTCGACATCCGGCACGAACCAGGCGCCGCGGTTGTCGCCGGCGAACAAGCTGGCCACGCGCGCCCAGCCTTCGTAGCGCTGGCCGCCGGCATCGGGCGACCAGGGCAGGGCGATCTTGACCCGGCCCTGGTTGTCGGGGTCCTTGATGTCGATCACCAGGGCCACGAACACCCCGTACCAGCGCCCGCCCCAGCCGCTGCTCTGGCGTTCGTTCAACAGTGCCTCGTAGGCGGGCAGATCGACGATGCGCATGCTCAGGCCCGCCCCAGCGAAGGACGCTCGCAGCAGAATTCGGTGCGCAGACCCAGCTTGGACTC
Source organism: Pseudomonas sp. CGJS7 (assembly GCF_036961695.1). NCBI lineage: Bacteria > Pseudomonadati > Pseudomonadota > Gammaproteobacteria > Pseudomonadales > Pseudomonadaceae > Pseudomonas > Pseudomonas sp. CGJS7. The sequence goes on from NZ_JBAMDI010000006.1 coordinate 29,481, forward strand.
GAAGCGGATCTGCACGTGGGTGACCCAGTACTCGCCTTCGAACAACGGCCCCACGCCCTTGATGGTCAAGCGCGTGCCGACCCGCAAGTCGGGCTTGGTTTCGGCCACGCCGCGGCCGGTGACGAAGCGGCGCGCCATGTGCCGGAAGCCGGATTCGGCGAACACCCGCGCTTCGCCGTCCGACAGCGGCAGGGCGTGCGCGTAGGTGTCGGCGCGGCGGCCGAAGGCTTGTTGCAAGGTCTGCGCGCCGCTGGCGTTGCCGCCGAGTTCGGCGCGGATCGCCGCTTCGTCGGCCTCGTGTTTGGCCCCGCGTTTGTCGGCCACGCTCCAGCCCGCGCCGACCAACTGGGTGCGTTGATGGGCCAGATCGGCGCCGACTTCGAACTCGCGCAGCGATCCGGCCCACGACAGCTCCAGGGCCGGACCGTTGCGGCGGCTGCGTTGCGCCGCGTGCAAGCGGTCGCCGTCGACCCAGATCTGCGCGTCCTCGCGCCGGGCCATGTCGCGCAGGAACGCCAGATCGCTCTGATTGACCTGGGCCATCAGCTTGTGGGTTTCACCGCTCAGATCCAGTTGCGGGCTCAGCCCGTGGTCGTTGGCGATGGCGCGGGCGACATCGGCCAGACTGGCGTCGGCGAACCCGCGGCTGCGGCGGGTCATGCGCAGATCCTGCAAACGGTCTTCCGCGCAGACTCCGATTTGCGGCGTGCCGCCTTCGGGGAAGCGCGCGTTGATGGCGAAGATGCGGCCTTCGAACAAGGCCGCGTCGCCGAGCTTGATCTTCACCGCCTTGCCGAACTCGAGCAGATCGCGGCCGAAATGCTGGAAGCCGGCCTTGTCCGGGCCGCCCCAATTGCCGAACCACAGCTCGCAACGGGCCAGACCGGCTTCGCTTTCGGTCACATCCATCGCCATCAGCGAACTGGTCAGCGTCGCTTGCGCGCGGCCGTCGATCTCCACCGAAGGACGCGAGGCTTGCAGCGGCAATGTGGCGGTGTCGCCCATGAGTTCGTTCCGTGTCCTCGTTGCGATCGTGGTTCAGTTCAATGCGCCCAGACCCGCGATGCGCTGTATTCCAGTTGCCGTTGCACGGCGCGCAGTTCGTGCGGGTCGAGCTTCTGCGGCGCTTCGGCTTCCGCGCCGCCGCCGTCCTGCTTGGCCGCGGGTTGCGGTTCGGCCAGCACTTCGAATTCGTTGATCACCACGCCCATGACCGAATCCCCTTATCCGAACGAAACCGAGCCGCCGACCGAGCCGCCCAGCGATGCGTTGAGTCCAACCGAAGAGGTGTTTGACGCACCTTCTCCGAAGCCGATACCCACCCCGATCGCTGTACCCGCGCCCGCCGAAACGCCGACACCAACCGAAGCCCCCGCGGAGAGATTCAGATCCACCAACTGCCCAGGCGCCATCCGTAGCGGATCCTCGATCCCATTGGCCGAAGCGATTCCCTGCCAATCCGACTTGCCGTTCTTGCCCGCCATGGTCTGCAGCGAATCGCCTTGCTTCGCGCTCTTCAGCGGCGCCTGCCCAGGCTGATTCGGCACCTTGCCGTCGCCCTTGAACTCGGCCGACAAGATCTTTTGTTGCGACAAAGTCAGAGTGATGCTCGAACGCAGCGGCTTGCCGTCCTTGGAGAAGAACTCCAGCGATTCCTCCATGCCCTCGACCATGCCGTCGAACAGAAAACTGCCCCAGTGAAAGCGCACGCCCGGCGGCGCGAGTTTCTTCGGGTCCTGGTCGGACGGCTGCGGGGTCATGAAGTAGGTGACATCGCGGGTGATCCGGCGCACGTCGTCGACCGCGTCCTTCTCCATCGCGGTCACGTCGAACCACAGCTGCAAGGCCAGCTTGGTGGTGCCCGCGCCGACGAACTGCCGGCCCGCATTGCCGGCGGCCTGATCGCCGCCCTGCGGCTGCACGATCTGGTTGGCGAAGGTGACCTTCAGCGTTTCCGGATTGAACTGCACCTCGACCCGGCGGCCGTCGGGCTTTTCGTTGGCCAGGCTCTGGTCGAGTTCGTACAGATGGGCTTTTTCCAGGCTCATGCGCGCATCCTCATCTGGAGTCCGGACGTTTCAGGGTCAGGCTTTCGTAGGCCAACTGCAGCTCTTCCACCGCCACTTGCCCGTCGCGCGCATTCAACTGCGGCGCCTTGAGCTTCACCGGCACGCAGCGCGACAGCACGAAGCGCGCGCGCACGGTGCTGCCGTCGGCGGCGAAGATCACCACTTCGGCGTTGGCGCGCAGACGCGGATCGGTCAGGCTGTCGCCGAACCAGTCCCACAGATCGAAGTTGTCGGTCATGCCGCGCTTGAGCACCAACTGGCCGAAACTCGCCGGCCCGTTGAGGCGGATCTGGCGGCCGTTGTCGCCGCCTTCGCGGATGGTCTTGACCTCCATGCTCATCTCCAGGCCGTCGCACTCGGAGAACGCGGCGGCGACCAGCGGCTTGGCGTCGCCGCCGCGGTTGATCTCGATGGAGAAATTGAAGTTGGTGAACGGGTAGACGGCGGCCATGTCAGAGCTCCTCCCGCACCGTCAAACGCTCGCCGCTCTGGGCCAGGCGCACGGCGATGAAGCGCATCGGCAGCGACGGCGCTACCCGCAGTTCGACCACGAAGCGGCCGGCGTCGATCGCGCCCGGCGGGTTCACGCCTTCGTCGGTGACCACCCGGAACGACTGCTCGGCGGTGGCGCCGGCGAAGGCGCCGCGGCGGAACAGCTCGCCCAGCAACTGGTCGAAGCCGCGCTGCACCGAACGCCACAGCATCGGCCCGTTGGGTTCGAATACATAGCTGCTGCCGCGGCGCAGGGCGATGCGGCGCAGCAGGATCAGCAAGCGGCGGACGTTGATCGGACGCAGGTCGGCGTCTAGCGACAAGGTGTCGGCCGACAGGGCGAAGAAGCCGCGCGGGTCGTCGCGCAGCAGATTGATCTGCGCGTCCTGCAGCGCCTGGCGTTCGCCTGCATCGATGCGCGGAGTCAGTGCGATCACATCGCGCATCGGTTCGTTGGCCGCGGCGATCCAGGCGCCGCGGCGGCTGGCGCGCGCGGCCAGCACGCCCAGGGCCACGCCGTCGGGCGGGACCACCAGAGGGCTGCGCCGCTGAGCGGAGTCGCCCGCGTCGCCGTCGCCGCTGCGCGCATCGGATTGCAGCCAGGGAAAGTACAAGGCCGCGTAGCTGAGCGCGCGCGCTTCGTCGAAGGCCAGCGCCAGCGGATCGAAGACGTCGTCGATGCCGCGGACCTCGCGCAGGCGGCGGGCGTAACGCAGCGCCTGGCTGGCGCGGAAGTGGCGCGGCATCGACAAGGCCGCGAACAGATCGCCGCTGGCCGCGCACAGCCGCAGCGCGGCGCGGTGGATCGCCAGCCATTCCGGTTCCAGCGCGGCCTGCGCGGCGAGCGGGTCGGCCTGCACCCAGTCTTGCGCGCGAACCCGCACGGTGACGGGATTGGACGGCGCGCTGCTTTGCTCGCCGACATGAGCGCGCACGCGGTAGTGGTAATCGCCTTCGCGGGTTTGGTAGAGCACGTGCTCGGTCGCCGCGCCGCGGTGGATCTCGCGCTCGTCGCTGAAGTCGGCGAGCGCGGCTTCGAACAACGCATACGTGGCGTCGGTTTCGCTCTGGGTCCAGCTCAGCAGGCAGTTGCCCGGCGCCACCGGCGCTTGCGGGCCGGTCAGGACCGGCGCTTGGATCAGCCGGGTGTCGCAATCGAGGAATCGGCCGAAGTCGGGTTCGAGCAGCGGAACCTCGCTGGTTTCGTCGCCTTCGCGCAGGCAGGCGCCGCGATGGTCGCGCCAATGCGCGGGCGTCGCGCCGGCTTCGACCGCCGTCGGCGCGGCGATGTCGTCGATGCGCCGGTGCCAGCCGATGTGGCCGGCGTCGGGCAGGGCCAGCAGGCTGGCCTGGTTGAACAAGCCGCCTTCGCCGATCGCGAACGCCGCATGCAGGCCGAACAGATCGCGGGTCTGCGGGCGGATCAGGCGAATGTCTTCGGCATGGCCGGGCAGGGTGGCGACGCCGTCGTCGGCCAGGTCCGGGTCCAGAAACAGATCGCGGTCGTAGCGAGACAAGCCGTCGCGTTCCAAGGCGGTGCCGGCGAGCGGCAACGGCCCGACCGCGGCGGAGAAACCCACGCTCGCGCCGAGCGGCAGCCATGCCAGCGGCTGCGTGGTTTCGTCGGCGGCCAGCGGGAAGCGCTGCAACTGCGCCGGTTTGGCCGCGGCCAGATCGTTGTGCTGGCGGTAGTGTTCTTGATCGTTTTGCAGTTCCCAAGCGTTGCCGCTGCGTTGCGGCGTCAGCGCCAGCGGACGCACCCGCGACGACAGTCCGGCCGCATCGGCCGCGCGCAATTCGATCTGCAGTTGTTGCGCCGAACCGAACGCGGCGAGCGCGAGCGCGCCCGGATCGAGTTCGCGCCAGGCCGGGCCGCGTGCGGCGATCCGGATCGGCACGGTATCGGTGGCCGGACTCGCGGACGGGTCGGGCTGGCGCTCGATTTCGTCCGCGCGCAGCCACGACACCTCGCCCGCGGCGGCGAAACGCAGCCACGCGCCGGTGGCGAAGGGCTCGCTGTCGAGCGCGGCTTGCAGCTGCAACTGCGCTTCGCCGCGCGGGTCGTCGGGCGTCGGCTCATGCAGCAACGCCGGCCATGGATCGGACGATTCGGCGGCGCTGGCCCAGCCGGCCACAACCGCGGGCGGACTGGCCGCGCTCAAGGCCTCGAACGCGGCCAGCACTTTGACTTCCACCGCATACGGCGCCTGCGGCGTCGCGCCGGCGGCGACCCGCTCGGTGCGCGCATAGATGCGCAGCGCGGGATCGTCGCCGAGTTGCAGCAGGTCGCCGGGGCGCAAGGCCTGACGGCAGAGAAATGCGTAGCGCGCCGAAGCGGGCGAATCCACCACCGACCACGCGTCGACGGCGAAGCCGCGTTGCTCCAGCGCCACGTCCACGCGCAGCCCATCCGACCACGAGCCTTCGCAACGCGCCGCCATGCTCGCCGGCGCGATCGAACCATCGGCGTGCACGGCCAGCAGGCCGGGCAAGGCGAAGCGGTTGCTGCGCGCCAAGTCGTTGGCGAGTTCGGCGTCCGCGCCGATCCGCACCCGTTCCAGCGCCAGACTGCGCGCCACCCGGATCACCCAGCAACGCCGGCCGCCGTTGGCGAAGAACGCGCGCACCGCGGGGCCGAGCTGGGCCGACACGCGTTCGCCGCGGGCCGTGTCCCAGGCCAGCGCGGCGTCGTCGCCGAACACCGCCGCATACTGCGCCGGGCCTTCCACCGCCACCGGCAGATGCAGCGGCCCGGTCGCGGCGAAACCCACCAGCACCGCCACGTCCATGCGCGGCAGCGCCTCGGACGCGGCTTGCGGCGCCACGTCGATCTGGATGCCCGGCAGGCGGCGCGCATCGGCCACGGCTTACTCCATCTCCAGCCGTTCGTACGCCAACACCAGCTCTTCCATCGCCACGTCGGTGCCCTTGGCGTTGAACGGGCCGCTGGTGTGCTTGATCATCCGCGCCCGCAGCAGCTTCCAGGTCTGCACGATCTGGGTGTGGTCCTCGTTCTGCAGGTGGATGGTGACCGTGCGCATGGCCTTCTGATCGCCGTTGCGGATCTGGTCGAGCCATTGATAGAGATTGAGCGAACCGATCACCCCGCGCTTCATGGTCACGTCGGTGGATTTGTTCATGCCGGTGATTTTCATCACGCTGTTTTCTTTGGCGTTGCCGGTGCGGTACTCGGACACGGTGACTTCCATGCCGATGCCGCTGAGTTCCTGGAACCCCGCCTGCGGCCCGTCGGTGACCCCGTCGCCGAGGTCGACCAGGAAGTTGAACTGCACGTACGGGCGGTCGCGTAAAATGGCCATGTCGTAGCTCTCCGATCAGACTTTGCGGTCGGCCGTCCACTGGCCGATGCGGAAGATGACGAACTCGGCCGGACGCAGCGGCGCCACGCCGATCAGGCAGATCAGCCGGCCGTTGTCGAGATCGTTCTGCGACATGGTCGAGCGGTCGCATTTGACGAAGTACGACTTCTCCGGCTTCTCGCCGAGCAAGGCGCCGTTCTGCCATTCGTTGAGCAGGAAGTCCTCGATGGTGCGGCGCACGTTGGCCCACAACTGCTCGCCGTTGGGCTCGAACACCGCCCATTGCGTGCCCTTGTCGATGGAGCGTTCCAAATAGGCGAAGTAGCGCCGCAGGTTGACGTACTTCCATTCCGGGTCCGAGCTGATCGTGCGCGCGCCCCACAGGCGCATGCCGCGGCCTTCGAAGTAGCGGAAGCAGTTGATGCCCTCGGGGTTGAGCACCTCTTGCTGGGCCTTGTTGAGGAAACGCTCGAAACCCAGGGCCAGGTTCACGACTTCGTTGGCCGGCGCCTTGTACACCGCGCGGTTAACGTCGTTGCGGGCGTAGATGCCGGCGACGAAACCCGACGGTGGCATGTGGGTTTCGCGCTGGGTCAGCGGGTCGAGCACGCGCACCCACGGGTAGTACAGCGCGGCGTGCTTGGAATCGAGCTGCGCGCGCATCGCCCGCACTTCGCTGATCGACTGGTTGTCGCCGCTGTCGAGCACGGCGATGCAGTACTTCATCCGTTCGGCGTGGCGGATCAGCGCGCGCACGATCGACGGTGCATGGGTGGCGTAACTGCCGCCGTAGCCGTAGGTCGAGCCCGGCGCGGCGACGATGGAGATGTCTTCCAGATCCTCGAACTGGCGCAGCCCGGTCTTGCAGTCGGCGCCGTCGACTGCGCCCTCGTAATCGGAGGCGAACGGGCGCTGGCCGTCGTTGCCGTCGTCGAGCAGGATCGCCAGGGTGCGTTCGGCCGGGGTGCTGTCGGCGGATTCCAGCGCCGCGCGCAGGCCTTGCGGCGGCGATGCGGAGGCGTTGGGATCGGCGTCGAACAAGGCATTGAGCAATTCGGTGCCGGTGCCGATGGCGGCGACGTCGTCGGCGCGGATCACGATCGGCACGGTCCGCGCGCGGCTCAGGCTGGCCGGCTGTTCGGCGAAATAGGCGAACAGCGAATCCGGGCTGCCGGCGCGTTGATGGCGCGGGTCCAACGCCAGATCGGCGGCGACGAAGGTCTCGCCGCCGCTGAGCGGCTGCACTGTCGCGGTCGCGGTGATCGCGCGCAACTCGTAGGCGGCCGCGCTCAGGTCGCTGAGCACCGCTTCGGCGCTGCTGATGTCCTCGCCGCTGGACACGAACGCCCAGCTTTCGTTGGCGGCGTCCCACAGCGCCAGGTAATAGCCATCCGCCACAGCCGGCGACGGCGCGCCGGGACGCGCGCGGATCCACACCACATCGCGCGGCAACAATGAGTTGACCACGGTCAGGGTGCCGCCGCCCGGCACCGGCACGTCGGCCAGCAGGTTCTGGCCGGCGTTGAGCACGAAGCCGACCCGCGCATTGCCGGCGCGGCCCGGAAAGCGTGCGTACACCGTCAGCGCCGCCGGGCTGCCGGGCAGCGAGCCGCGGGCGCAGCCCGGACGCACATCGGTGGCGTCGATCGGCGTGAACACGCGGCTGATGTAGACGCGCTTGCCGCCTTCTTCGAAGAACGCGCGCACGCCGTGCCACATGAAGTTGTCGATCTCGACCGGGCCGTCGAACACCAGCTTGTCGCGGCCGCCGTAGGTGCGCTCGAACTCGACCAGGCTGGTGACGATTTCCGGCTCGATGTTGAGCGGGCCGTAGCGGGTGGGACCGACGAAGCCGGTGGTGGTGGTGCTGACGCCCTCGATCGACTTCGCGCGGAAGGAGACTTCTTCGACGAAGACACCGGGAGCCAGGTACTCAGACATAGCAGTTCTCCTTGCCAGGAACGGCGGATAAACAGCGCGCAGACGAAACGGCACGCGGGCGCGGGGCGCTCATGCGGTGGACAACAACAGCCATGACGCGTCCGCCGCGCCCTGGCCCTCGGTACGGGCGGTCATTGCGCGGCGGTAATCCAGGCGCCGCCGCGGTGCCGGCGAAGACAGCGAGTCCAGCACCGTGCACGGCGTCGACAACTGCATCAGCACCTGCGCCAGATCCGGCACCAGCGGCGGTTCGGGCGGCGGCGAAAGCGGCGACCAGTACGCTTCCAGCTCGACGCTCCAGGCGAAATCGGCGCGCTCGGCCGGCGGCGAAGCCAGCGGCGCGCGCGGCGGTTCGGGATAGGGAAACATCACCGCGACCCGGCCTTCGCGGTCGGCCAGACCGATGCCGCGGCGCTGTCCGGCGATGCTCACCGCGAGCAGACTCCAGGCTGCGACGCGGTTGCTGCCGGTTTCGCGCATCTGCGCGTACAGCACCGCCAGCGGCGACGGCGGCGCGCGTCGCGGCGCGCTGAACAAGGGAATGCGCTGGATCAGCCATTGCGGCGGCGAGCCGGCGTCGCCCGGCCACAGCAGCGCTTGCGGCGGCGAGATCCACGGCGCCAGCCAATCGAACAGGCCGCGCACCGGCAATTCGGCGTCGAAGGCGATCGGCAGATAGCGGCCTTGCGGATCGCTGACTTCGATCCGGTAACCGCGCAGCAGCGGCGGCGAGCCGCTGGCGGCGTCGATCCAGGGCTGTCCGGCGGGCTGGCTGTCGTCGAATTCGAACGCGGCCAGCAAGGGCAGACGGTGGGCGACGTAGATGCCGCTGGGATTGGGCAGGGCGCGTTTGCGCGCGAACGGATCGCTGCGCGGGTAGATTTCCACCACCAGGCCGTCGATCGCGGTGGTGGCCGCGGCCACGTCCCAGAAACGCAGGCCGAGCGCGGCATTGCGCTGCAATACTTCGCCCTGGCCCATTACCGCGCTCACGCCGCGGTCTCCATTTCGAAGCGACGGGTCTGGACTGCGGCGCCGTCGTCGATGGTCACGTCCGAATCGATCAGCACCATCCGCAGCGCATACGTCGCCGACGGCGGCAGCCGGCGCAGCCGGTCCCACAGGGTCAGGTAATCGGCCAGGTTCAACGGGTCGCAGATCAGCTCCACGCCTTCGTGCGCGGCGAAGGTGTCGGTCTCGGGCATGTAGTGATTGAGGTGGCCGGCGCTGAGTACGCCGGTGTCTTCCATCAAGCGCATCGCCCAGCCGAGCATGCGATGCTGGCGTTCGGTGTCCTGCGCCCACGGCGTGATCATGTAGTACAGATCCAGCGGCAGCGACGGACGGAAGCGCTTGCCGTCGGGCGAACGGCGCAGGCTCAGGTTGCGCACCGCGCCGTTGATGCCGGTGCGGTAGAGGTAGACCGAGAACCCGTCCTGCATCGGCGACTCGAAATCGCGGCTCTGGTACAGGCTCACGTCCAGGCCGCTGCCGAATTCCTCGCGCGGATAGCGGTCGCGCAGCAAACCGGCCAGGGCGGTGCTGATCGCGGCGATGGCGCGGTAGTTGGCCATCTCAGCCGCTCCGTCCGGCGCGCGCCAGCGACGCCAGCAGCGCGTCGTCGGCGAGCCGCCGATAGCGGCGGCGGCCATCGGCGGCGAGGATCTCCTCGATCGCGCCGCGGCGTTTCATCCAGTCCAATGCGTCCTGCAACTGTTCCATCTCGACCTCGTGTTCGGAGTCGAACCACCAGCGGCGGATGCCCTCGGCGGTATCGCATGCTTGCGGATTGGCGCGCAGATAGCCGGCCAAGCCGCGTACACATGCCGATGCCGCGCAGTCTTCATCCATCGCTTGCGAGCCTCTATGCGGGTAAGGCTTCGCAAGAGCGATGCCAAGCTCGCGAGGGGATGAAAACCCTTGATATGCAAGGGTTGCGATGGATGCGGGCGAGGGCGGGTGGATGTTTTGATCCGGGCTGAAAGCCGACCGCGATCACGGGGGAGTGGGTAAGTCGCTGATTTGCGGCGTGCGCTGGCCAGGATGATTTCGTCCTGGTGCTGCGGTGGAATCGTCCTGATGCGACTGGGTCGATGCCTGCATCGATACCCAACACCGTCATTCCGGCGAAAGCCGGAATCCATTTTGACGTTGCTGTTGCTGCCGAGGTCTGCGGCTAAAGCAACGGCAAGATCAAAATGGATTCCGGCTTTCGCCGGAATGACGGTGGTGGGAATGGTGGTGGCCGGGGCTACGGCGAAATGAATATCCAGCTCAGCCCGATTCGTGCTCGAGCGAGCGGAACCGCGCGGGTTCGATCCGATACTTGCGCATCAACTCGAAAAACGCGCGCCGATCCTTGCGCGCGGCCAGCGCGGCGTGGGTGACGTTGCCGCCGTGGGCGGCGAGCAAACGCTCGACGTAGTCGCGTTCGAAGTCTTCGACCACGCGCTGTTTGGCGTCGCGGAAGGAATCGTCGCGCTGGGCGTCGCGAGCGGGCGTCGGCGCGGGATCGCCGGCGTTGTCGATCTGGATGTCGTCGGCATCGAGCATGCGGCTGGCGGCCATCAGCACCGCGCGTTCGACCACGTGCTTGAGTTCGCGCACGTTGCCCGGCCAATCGTGGCGCAGCAGCCGGTCCATCGCCGCCGACGAGAAGGCGATGCCGTCGCGGCCGCCGGCGCCGTGGCGGTGGCGGCCGAATTCGCGGGCGAAATGGGCGGCGAAATGCCGCGCGAGCAGGGCGATGTCCTCGCGCCGATGGCGCAGGGCCGGCAGGTGCAGATTGAGCACGTTGAGCCGGTAGTACAGATCCTGGCGAAAACCGCCGCTGCGCGCCAGCGCGTGCAGGTTGCAGTTGCTGGCGGCGATCACCCGCAGATCGGCGCGGTGCACGGTGTTGCAGCCGACCGGACGGTATTCGCGTTCCTGCAGAAAACGCAGCAGCTTGGCCTGCGCCGACAAAGGCAGGCAATCGACGTCGTCGAGGAACAAGGTGCCGCCCTCGGCTTCGCGCACCAGCCCGGTGCCGGCGCTGTGGGCGTGGGTGTAAGCGCCTTTGACGTGGCCGAACAATTCGTTCTCCACCAGTTCCAGCGGGATCGCGCCGCAATTGACCGCGACCCAGGGCTTGTCGCAGCGCGCCGACAGGTAGTGGATCGCCTGCGCGCACACTTCCTTGCCGGTGCCGGTTTCGCCGACGATCAACACGCTGGCGTCGCAACTGGCCAGCACCGGCAGGCGCGCGGCGACCGCCGCGCTGGCGGCGCTGGCATGGACGAAGCCGCGGATCTGCGGCGCGTCGGCGCTGGCGGCGGCCGTGCACGGCTCGATGCTGTCGCTGTGGCGGCCGGGCGCCTGCGCGCTGGCGCGGGCCAGCCGCGCGCCCCATTCGGCGCCGTCGGCGGGCAGGCAGACGAAATCGTAAACCCCGGCGCGCAACAACTCGGCCAGTTCGAACTCGCTGGGCCCTTCCAATGCCGCCACCACCGGCAACTGCGCCCGCTCGCGACGGATCGCGGCGACGCATTCGATCGCCTCGGCCAGGCCGTCGCGTCCGGGCACCAGCACGATGCCGTCGGCCTCGCGCAGCGCCGCTTGCAGGTAGCCGCCCGGCAACAGGCGCACGCCGGCGCAGGCCGCCAAACCGGCTTGTACCGCGCGCAGCGATGTCGGCGCTCGCCCCAACGGCACCACGGCCCAACCCGGCGAATCCATCCAAGCCTCCCTGTTGGCGCGAGTCCGTTTCGGCGAGGTCCACCCGTCAATCGCCGGCCCGCGAACCGTGTGGGCGGCGGGCGTTGCAGGGGGTCGCAGCAGGACTAACGCAGCGGTCGGCGCCGGGCGGTCATGGGCGCGGATGCAGTTGTGCAACGTTTTCGCTGCCGGCCGGCGAGGGCGGAGCGGGCGAGAGAAAGCGTTAGCGAGGACTGGTTCAGCGGCGGCGGCCGCGCGGTTTATCCATCGCGTCAAAACTTGCCGATGCCGCACAAGGCTTGTCGCCGGCCGCAAATCCGCCGGCCGGGCGACCGGCCTATTTGATCCGGTGCTTGCCCAGCTTGCGCGCCAGGGTCCGCCGGTGCATGCCCAGCCGGCGCGCGGTCTCGGAAATATTGAAGTCGGTCGCGGCCAGCATTTCGTGGATGCGTTCCCACTCCAGGGTCTTGATCGAAGTCTGGCGCTCGGTCAGCTCGACCGAAGCGTCGCCCTCGGCGCGGCCGAACGCGGCTTCGATGTCGTCGGTGTTGGACGGCTTGGCCAGATAGTGCAGGGCGCCGAGCTTGATCGCTTCCACTGCGGTGGCGATGCTGGCGTAACCGGTCAGCACCACGATCAGCATGTCCGGATCGTGTTCGTGCAGCGCTTGCACGCAGGTCAGGCCGGAATCGCCGCCGGCCAGCTTCAGATCCACCACCGCATAACCGGGCGAATGGGTTTGCAGCAGCGTCTGCACTTCCGACAACTGGGTGGCGTTGTGGACGATGTAGCCGCGGCGTTCGAACGAGCGGCTGAGCGTGCGCGCGAACGCGGCGTCGTCCTCGACGATCAACAACCGCCGCGGTTCTTCGTCGAGGTCGGTTTCCGGTTCGCGCGGATCAGTCATGGTCGGCCTCGGCGACGCTCAGCGCCGACAGCGGCAGGCTCATCGTCACCACCGCGCCGCTGGGTTCGCGGTTGCGCGGCACGATGCTGCCGCCGAGTTGGCGCACCACATTGAGCGAAAGAAACAGCCCGAGCCCGCCGCCCGGGCGGCCCTTGCTGGACTGATACGGTTTGCCGAAATGCGACAGCATCGCCGGGGCGAAACCCGGGCCGGCGTCGCTGACCCGCAGCACCAGCTTGTCTTCATCGCGCCAGGACTCCAGCCCGACCCAGCCGGGCGAGGCTTCCAGCGCGTTGTCGAGCACATTGCAGATCATCTGCTTCAGCCCGGAATCGGAAATGATGGCCACATCCTCGCCGAAGCCGTTGTCGTAGTCGAATCCGCGCACCGGCCGGGTGCCGCGCCATTCTTCGACCAGATCGTCGAGAAACCGCACCACGCTGGTCTGCGCCGGCGCCTCGCCGCGGGTTTCGCCGGCCGACAGCAGGATGCCGGTGACGATGCTCTTGCAGCGGGTCAGCTGGGTCTGCATTTCGTCGAGTTCCTGCAGCAACTCGGGCTGCTGGGTGAACGGCGGCATCCGCCGCCAATCGCCCAGGATCACCGACAGCGTCGCCAACGGCGTGCCCAGTTCGTGCGCGGCGCCGGAGGCGAGCAAGCCCATGCGCACGATGTGTTCTTCCTCGGCGGCGCGCTGGCGCAGATCGGCCAGGCGCGCGTCGCGCGCGCGCAGGTTGCGGCCGATGCGGGTGATGAACACCACCAGCAAGATCGCGTTGAGCACGAAGCACAGCAGCAGGCCCTGCACGTAAGGATCGGCCAGACCGCGGGTCGGGTCGGCGGGAATCACCACGGGCCCGGCGAAGGTGGTCAGGGCGATGAAGCACAGGCTGGTCACCACCACCACCGCGCAACTGGCCCAGGTGCGCAGCAGCACCGCCGCCAGCGCCACCTGCAACAAATACAGGAACACGAACGGATTGGCCGCGCCGCCGCTGAGGTACAACTGCGCGGTCAGGGTCAGGATGTCGACCAGCAAGGCCAGGAACAACGCGCCGTTGGTGACTTCTTCGCGATGGCGCCAGCGCAGCATGCTGACCAGATTGAACGCGGCCAGACAGGCCAGCACGATCGCCATCGGCATCAGCGGCAGTTTGATGCCGAAGCCGAAGTGGACGAAGGCGATGGTCGCGACCTGTCCGATCACCGCGATCCAGCGCAACTGGATCAGCTGGTGCATGTTCTTCACGCCGGTGCCGTCGCGCGATGCGGTCTGGCCCGATTGCGGCGCGGGCGAGCGTTGGTCGGACTGCGTGAGCGGGGTGTCCTGCATCGGCGTCCTCATTGTCTGCCGCCGGCGGCGGGCGCGCGGGCGCGGCGCAGCCGGCGTTCTTCCAGGGCCACGCGCCAGCCGGCCGCGACCACCATCAAGGCCAGCGCGAACCAGGTCAGCGCGTACTGCAGATGGTTGTTGGGAAACTTTATCACCGTCAGCCCGCCGACCGGCCAGACCGGTTCGGCGTTGGGATCGCTGGGCAAGGGCGCGGCGCGGTCGGCGTCGAGGAAGTAGGGCGCTACGTCCGGCAGGCCGCGCGCAGCGGCGATCGCGGCGACGTCGCGCGAGTACCAGCGGTTCTGCGCGGGCGCGTTGTTGCGCATGAAACCGCCGCCGGGTTCGCTGAGCCGCAGCAATCCGTCGATCTGGGTGTCGGTGGGTGCGGCTGCGGGGACTTCGCGCGCGCTGGGCACGAAGCCGCGGTTGATCAGCACGGTCTGGCCGTCGTCGGTGCGGAACGGGGCGATCAGCCAGAAGCCGGGGCCGAGTTCGGTGACCGCTTGGGTCAGGGTGTCGTGGCCGGGCAGGTAGCGGCCGTGCAGGCGGATGTGGCGGTATTCGTATCCGGCCGCATCGATGCGCGGCCATTCGGACTGCGTTGGCGCGGCGCCGGGCGGCGCGTGGACGCGCGCTTCCACGCGCTGGATCAGATCGAGTTTCCAGGCGCGACGCTGAATCTGCCAGCCGCCCAGAGCGATCAGGCCGATGAAGGTCGCCAGCAGTGCGAGCGCGAGAGCCGTCAGGGCGAAACGTCCGCGGGGGCGCTTGGCGGGGTTCGCGGTCATAGGGGCCTCTTGGGGCGAGACTTGAGGGTGTTGCGGGTGCTGCGGGTGGATCGTCGCTCTGGCGGGGACGGGAGTCCAGGGCCAAGAGCCTTCAGCGTCATCTTTCCAGAACGTCGTTCCCGCGAAGGCGGGAATCCAGAGACTTCAGCGGCATCTCTCCAGCACGTCATTCCCGCGAAAGCGGGAATCCAGAGACTTCAGCGTCATCTTCCCAGCCCGTCATTCCCGCGAAAGCGGGAATCCAGCGACTTCAAACGTTCTCGCACGAAAGGCACTGGATTCCCGCCTTCGCGGGAATGACGGTAGGTAGGAACGCGGTGTTCGAGTGCTGAGCGCCGCGTCCCGAATCCCGCCTCAGGGCATATTCCGCATGTCGTGCATCATCGGCATCATGTTCGTATTGAGGTGATGCATGACCCACAACGAACCGGCCAACATGATCACCACCAGCACCAAGGTGAAGATCAGCGCGAGCATGTTCCAGCCGCCTTCCGACTTCGTGTTCATGTGCAGGAAGTAGACCATGTGCACGACGATCTGCACGACCGCGAAGGCCAGCACCACGAACGCGGCGATGCCGGAGTTCGGGATCACCTTGGCCATCACCAGCCAGAACGGGATCGCGGTCAGCACCACCGACAAGATGAAGCCGATGGTGTAGCTGCGGTAGCTGCCGTGGGCGCCGTCGTCGTGTTCGCCGTGACCGTGATCGTCGTGGCCGTGGCCGTCGTGGTGGCCGTGGTCTTGCTGTTGCGTGGCGGTGGGCTGACTCACGGCAGCACTCCCATCAGATAGACGAAGGTGAAGACGCCGATCCAGACGACGTCGAGGAAATGCCAGAACATCGACAGGCACAGCAGGCGGCGGCGGTTCTCGGGGGTGAGCCCGTGCTTGCCGACCTGCGCCATCAAAGTCACCAGCCAGATCACGCCGAAGGTGACGTGCAGGCCGTGGGTGCCGACCAGGGCGAAGAACGAGGACAGGAACGCGCTGCGCTGCGGGCCGGCGCCTTCGTGGATCAGGTGGGCGAATTCGTACAGTTCCAGGCCAAGGAAGGCCAGACCGAACAAACCGGTCACCGCCAGCCAGCCCTGCACCGCGGCGACCTTGCGCTTCTGCATCGCGATCATCGCGAAGCCGTAGGTGATCGACGACAGCAGCAGCATCGAGGTGTTGATCGCCACCAGTTGCAGATCGAACAGATCCGCGCCCGACGGGCCGGCCGCGTAGCTGCGGCCGAGCACGCCGTAGACGGCGAACAGCACGGCGAAGATCAGGCAGTCGCTCATCAGGTAGAGCCAGAACCCGAGCAGGGTGCCGTTCTCCGGATGGTGCTTGCCGTGTACGTCCAGGAAGACCGGACGCCCGTCTGGTTGATTGAGAGCGATAGAGGAGGACATGGTTGCGATCAAGAAGTGAGCGAAGAGAAGTGAGGAGCGAGCAGAGCAGGAGATCGAAGCGAGCCAAAGGTGAATTCTTTGCCTTTACTCGCTCCTCGCTCCTGTCCGCTCACTTCCAACGCTAGACAGCGGCGGCCAGTTGTTGCGTGCGCTGGGCTTCGGTCGCGGCCACTTGCTCGGCCGGGATGTAGTAGTCGCGCTTGTAGTTGAAGGTGTGGACGATCGCGGCGATCACCGTCGCCGCCAGCGACACGCCCGCGACCAGCCACATCTGCCAGATCAGGGCGAACGCGCACACCGTGCTGAGGCCGGCGATGACGATACCCGCGCCGGTGTTCTTGGGCATGTGCACCGACAGGAAGCCGTCCTGCGGACGCTGGAAGCCGCGCTGCTTCATGTCGTGCCAGGCGTCGTTGTCGTGCACCACCGGGGTGAAGGCGAAGTTGTAGTCCGGCGGCGGCGAGGAGGTCGACCACTCCAGGGTGCGGCCCTGCCACGGGTCGCCGGTGGTATCGCGCAGCTTGTCGCGGCGCAGGATGCTGACCGCGAACTGGATCAGCATGCAGGCGATGCCGATGGCGATCAGCACCGCGCCGAAGGCGGCGATGACGAACCAGATCTGCAGCGATTGGTCTTCGAAATGGCTCATGCGGCGGGTCACGCCCATCAGGCCGAGCACGTACAGCGGCATGAAGGCGAAGAAGAAGCCGGTGATCCAGAACCAGAACGAGCACTTGCCCCAGAACGGATCGAGCTTGAAGCCGAACGCCTTGGGCCACCAGAAGTTGATGCCGGCGAACAGGCCGAACAGCACGCCGCCGATGATCACGTTATGGAAGTGGGCGATCAGGAACAGGCTGTTGTGCAGGACGAAGTCGGCCGGCGGCACCGCCAGCAGCACGCCGGTCATGCCGCCGATGGTGAAAGTGACCATGAAACCGATCGTCCACAGCATCGGCACTTCGAAACGGATCCGGCCGCGGTACATGGTGAACAACCAGTTGAAGATCTTCGCGCCCGTGGGGATCGAGATGATCATCGTGGTGATGCCGAAGAACGAGTTGACGCTCGCGCCCGAACCCATGGTGAAGAAGTGGTGCAGCCACACCAGGTAGGACAGGATGGTGATGACCACCGTCGCGTAGACCATCGAGGCGTAGCCGAACAGGCGCTTGCCGCTGAAAGTCGAGACGATCTCGGAGAAGATGCCGAAGCACGGCAGGATCAGGATGTAGACCTCCGGGTGGCCCCAGATCCAGATCAGGTTCACGTACATCATGGGGTTGCCGCCCAGATCGTTCGTGAAGAAGTTGGTGCCGGCGTAGCGGTCCAGCGACAGCAGGCCCAGCACCACCGTCAGCACCGGGAACGCGGCGACGATCAGCACGTTGGTGCACAGCGAGGTCCAGGTGAACACCGGCATCTTCATCATCGACATGCCGGGGGCGCGCATCTTGACGATGGTGGCGATCAGGTTGATGCCCGATAGCGTTGTGCCCACGCCTGCTATCTGCAGCGCCCATATGTAGTAGTCCACGCCGACCCCTGGACTGTAGGCGATGCCCGACAGCGGCGGATACGCCAGCCAGCCGGTCTTGGCGAACTCGCCGACGAACAGCGAGACCATGACCAGCGCCGCGCCGCAGGCGGTCATCCAGAAGCTGAAGTTGTTGAGGAACGGGAACGCCACGTCGCGCGCGCCGATCTGCAGCGGCACCAGGTAGTTCATGAAGCCGGTGACCAGCGGCATGGCCACGAAGAAGATCATGATCACGCCGTGGGCGGTGAAGATCTGGTCGTAGTGGTCCGGCGGCAGGTAACCCGCGTTCTCGCCGAAGGCCATGGCCTGTTGCAGGCGCATCATGATCGCGTCGGCGAAGCCGCGCAGCAGCATCACCAGACCCAGGATCATGTACATGATGCCGATCTTCTTGTGATCGATGCTGGTGATCCACTCCTTCCAGAGATAGCCCCAGAGCTTGAAGTAGGTCAGCGCGCCGAGCACGGCGAGGCCGCCGAGCACGACGCCGGCGAAGGTGGCGATCAGGATCGGTTCGTGCAGCGGGATCGAGTCCCAGCTGAGCCGGCCGAAGATCAGCGAGGCTTGGTTGGACGGGTCGGACATCTTCACTCCAAAAGTCCGCGAGCGGACTCGGCGCGCATGGCGCGCGCCGGTTGCAATCTAAGGTTTGCGATCAGGGCGCCAGGGTGGCGACGCCCCAGTTCGGCGTGGCGGTCGGTTCGGTCACGCACATCGCCGAGGCGACCACCGGGCCGCCGCGCAGATCGCCGCGACGGCGCGGCGCCAGCGCATTGGTGTTCAGGCCCAGGCCGCCGCCGGCGTCGATCGCCATCATTTCGTCCATGCACATCTTCGAGGAGTCCACGCAACGGTTGAGGATGGCTTGATACAGACCCGGCGCGACCGCGCTGTAGCGGCGGACCGGTTCCTTTTCGCTGGGGCGTTCCAGTTCCAGGTAATCGGCGCGCTGCAGCACTTTATTGGCGGCGCGGTTCTGCGCGACCCAGCCGTCGAAATCGGCCTGGCTCATGCCGTGGAAGCGGAAGCGCATGTGCGAGAAGCCTTCGCCGCTGTAGTTGGCGGAGAAGCCTTCGTAGTTGCCGGGGTGATTCATCACCGCGTGCAGCTTGGTCTCCATGCCCGGCATGGCGTAGATCTGGCCGGCCAGGGCGGGGATGTAGAACGAGTTCATCACTGTGGAGGCGGTGATCTTGAACTGGATCGGGCGATCGACCGGCGCGGCGATTTCGTTGACCGTGGCGATGTTCTGTTCGGGATAGAGGAACAGCCACTTCCAGTCCAGCGCGACCACTTCGATCACCAGCGGCTTGACGTCGGCCGGAACCGGCTGGCCGGCCTTGATCCGGTTGAGCGAGCGATACGGGTCCAGGGTGTGGGTGCTGACCCAGGTGATCGCGCCGAGCACGATGATGATCAGCAGCGGCGCGGCCCAGATCAGCAGCTCCAGCTGGGTCGAGTGGTCCCAGTCGGGCTTGTAGACCGCGGCCTTGTTCGAGGCCCGGTAGCGCCAGGCGAAGAACAAGGTCAGCGCGATCACCGGCACGATGATCAGCAGCATCAACACGGTGGAGACGATGATCAGATCGCCCTGTTGAGCGGCCACGTCGCCGGGCGCGTTCAGCAAGATCGTATTGCAGCCCGCCAGCGGCAGCAGCGCCGCAGCCAGGAGCAGGGGTTTTAGCAGGGATTTGATAGCGTTCATCAACCTGACGCGATTGCACGGCAAGGCCGCGACAGCCGCGGCGATGGGCGCCACTTTAGGCGTCGCGGACTGTGACGACGATTGGACGTTTTGTCCTATGGCAGCGGCGGGCGGGTGGTGGGAAGCTAGCCGCGTTGCCGGGTTCGGGGCGATGGCTGTTGGGTGGACGTGTCGTCTTCGCGTCGTCTCCGCGCCGCCCCGAAACCGTCATTCCCGCGAAGGCGGGCTCCGCTTTACTTCGGCGGAGCCGAACATCCAGGGCCTTTCGTGCGAGAACGCCTGAAGTCGCTGGATTCCCGCGTTCGCGGGAATGACGATAGGTAAGGTTCGTCGCAGTGGTTCGGCGGGCCCGTCTGGTAAATCGTTTCTGTCCTGTAACAACCGCAACCGCTTTAACTGAACGTATCCGCCTGTTTGCGCAAACCATCCAGGCCCGATCGCGCCACGCACTACAGCCGAATCAACGATGCATACGCCAAATCACGCAAACCCGGCCAATCCCGATCCGTCCCAGACCGTCTCGGTGCACAGCACCGATGCGCACGCGGAGGTGGCGCCGGGCGATATCGCGGTCGGCGTGGTGATCGGGCGTACCTCGGAATACTTCGACTTCTTCGTCTACGGCATCGCCTCGGCGCTGGTGTTCCCGTCGGTGTTCTTCCCGCACCTGGGCAAGCTGGAAGCGACCTTGTGGTCGTTCGCGATCTTCTCGCTGGCGTTCATCTCGCGTCCGCTCGGCACCGTGTTGTTCATGTGGATCCAGCGCCGCTGGGACCGCAGCACCAAGCTCACCATCGCGCTGTTCCTGCTCGGCACCTGCACTGCGGGCATCGCCTTCCTGCCCAGCTTCGGCAGCATCGGGCCGTTGTCGATCGTGCTGCTGTCGTTGTTCCGGCTCGGCCAGGGCATCGCCCTGGGCGGTTCCTGGGACGGCTTGCCGTCGTTGCTGGCGTTGAACGCGCCCAAGGAACGGCGCGGCTGGTACGCGATGCTGGGTCAGCTCGGCGCGCCGGCCGGCTTCATCATCGCCGCGGCGCTGTTCGCCTATCTCAACACCGCGCTGCCGCGCAGCGACTTCCTCGACTGGGGCTGGCGCTATCCGTTCTTCGCCGCGTTCGCGATCAACGTGGTCGCGCTGTTCGCGCGTCTGCGTCTGGTGGTCACCCACGAGTACGAGCGCGAGCTGGGCGAGCACGAGCTGGAGCCGACCCCGGTGCTGGAATTGTTCAGCGCCAAGGGCCGGCACGTGGTGATCGGCGCGTTCGCGGCGCTCGCCAGCTATGCGCTGTTCCATATCGTCACCATCTTCCCGCTGTCGTGGATCCTGCTGTACTCGGATCAGTCGGTCAGCCAGTTCCTGGTGGTGCAGATCGTCGGCGCCTGTCTGGCGGCGATCGCGGTGGTGGCTTCGGGCTGGATCGCCGACCGTTTCGGCCGTCCGCGCACCTTGGCCGCGCTGGCCGCGGCGATCGCGATGTTCAGCGGTTTCGCCCCGACCTTGATGGCCTCGGGCGATCTGGGGCAGGACGCGTTCATCCTGATCGGCTTCGTGCTGCTGGGCTTGTCGTACGGCCAGGCCGCCGGTTCGGTGACCGCCAACTTCGGCTCCAAGTATCGCTACACCGGCGCTGCGCTGACTTCCGATCTGGCCTGGCTGATCGGTGCGGCATTCGCGCCGCTGGTGGCGCTGGGGTTGAGCGCGCACTTCGGCTTGGGGTTCATCGGCGTGTATTTGCTTTCCGGCGCGGTGTGCACGATGGCGGCGTTGGGTGTGAACCGCGCATTGAAGCTGCGTAGCTAAAAAAGCTATTCCCTTCTCCCGCTTCGCGGCGCCCGAAGGGTGTGCAAGGCTGAGAAGGTGGCCCGAAGGGCCGGATGAGGGCGCGCTGCTCGAAGTCTCGCAGCCCTCACCCCAGCCCTCTCAGCCTTGCACACCCTTCGGGCGCCGCAAGCGGGAGAGGGAGCAAGTCAGTAGCGCCGCTGCGCGCAACGCTCCAAATCTTCCAGATACGCATCCACACCCTGGTCGTGCACCGGGGTAACCGTCATATGCAACGCCGCCGGATGCGTCAGCCGGCTGATATGCCAACCGCGTTGCTGCATCGCATCGCCGATGCCGTGAATGTCGTATTCGTCGGAACCGAACGCGATCACGCTCAGATGCGGCGAGCCCAGCACGTGCAGGCCGGGAATGCGCTCGATCCCTTCGATGTAGCGATCGCGCAAATGCATCACCCGCTGCGCCAGCGTGCGATAGCCGGTTTCGCCCAGGTAATGCATCACCGCCCAGGCCGCGGCCACCGCGCCGCCGGGCAAGGTGCCCGACAGGGTTTCGGTGCGGTACAGACCTTTGGGCCAATCGCTGTACTCGAAAAACTGATGCGCCTGATCCTCTGCGTCGGCGTACAGCACCACCGAAGCGCCGTTGGCGGCGTAGCCGAACTTATGCAGATCCGCCGACAGCGAGCGCACCCCGGGGATGCCCAGATCGAAGCGCGGCACGCCGGTCATGAAGCGCGCCACGTGAGGCGCCAGAAAACCGCCGATGCACGCGTCCACATGCAACCACACCTCGCGTTCGCGGGCGACGCGGGCGAGTTCCTCGACCGGATCGATCATCCCGAACGGCAACGACGGCGCCGAAGCGACGATCATCATCGTCTCGTGCTCGATGCATTGCGCCAGGGCTTGAACATTGGCGCGGTAATCGCCGCCGATCGCCACCCGGATCACGTCCAGCCCCATCAGCTCGGCGGCCTGATCGTAGGCCGGGTGCGCGCTGGCCGGCAGCAGCAGATGCGGGCGCCGCACTTGCGGGCGCTTGGCGCGGAAGGCGCGGTAGGCGCTGCGCACGGCCAGCATCACGCTCTCGCTGCCGCCGGAGGTGACGGTGCCGCAGGCGTCGCGGCCGCCGCCGAGCAGCGACAGCGAGATCTGCACCAGATCGTCCTGCATCTTGCGCAGACTGGGGAACATGGTCGGCGCCAGCGCGTTCTCGCTGATGAACATGGCATAGGCGCGGCGCGCGACATCGAGCACGTCTTCGCCGGCGTAATAGACATGCAGCGAGCCGCGCCCGTGGCGCCAATCGGCATCGTCGCTGCGCAGATCCGACAGCGCTTCCTGCAATTCGCTCCAGGGCCGCCCGCGGGCGGGAAGGGTCTTGCGTCCGGGAACATTCAACGAGGAAATCATGGGCGCGATCTCGTAAGCGGAAGGGAATGGCGAGGTCGAAAACGGGAATGAGGGCGCGCGCCGACCGCGCACGGCGGCGCGGCCGCGGCTGCCGGCGATAGTGCGATCCACGGCAGATCCCGCGCGTGATGCGATCGCCGATCCGCGCCGGTCGCGAAAACGCGGGCGCGGGCGAATCGGAAACCGCGACGTAGGCCGCGCGCGGGTTGGGTCAGCGCGCGCAACTCATGGGCGACAGCGTTCCGGAGGCATCAATCCGCGCCCGTGACGGATGCGCGGCCTGGCGCCGAACGAGTGGAAGATCGTTCGACCTTGAGGCCGAACGCGGTCGCTGCTGAACTTCTTCAATGGACGTGCTCCGTGTCGCGAAGAATGAGTCGCGTATGAAACGTACCGGCCCGAACGGTAGCTGCGCGTTAGTTGTAATCGGTATGCGCGCTGTCGGCGGTTGCGACGAAATAGTCAGATAAAAATTGCCAAGACAGTGTTACGTCCTGGTGTCGTATCGGTCAACGATCGCGCGAGTTTGCGTGTCGAAGTAGCGATGCGTATCGCATTGCGCAGCGCGAGCTATCACATAATCCATCGCGCGCGCACTGTATCGACGGATTTATGTCCGTGTCTTGCGTGGTCGAGAATTCGCCTTGATTTCAGGGTTATTGTCGATGTGTGATCGCAGTTGTGAAGCGCGATGAGCGACAAATAGCGATGCGATCGTCTGTGCGCGATCGGCGCTCGGCCGTGAGTTTGGGTGAGCTATGTGCAGTGCGCGTGATGCGCCGATGGCGATGCGGCGACAGGCTGGCGATAGATGGCGCGCAGCGATCGATTGGTGCGACGCGTTGCGTCGCTTTGCGCCGTGCGTGGGCAGCGCGCTGGTCGAACGCCGGCGATCGGTTCGCGTGTGAGCGAACCGATCGCGGGCGTTCGCGGTTCAGCTTGCCGCCAAGGTCTTGCGGAAAACGCTGGTGCCTTCCAGGTCGCGCAGATCGACGCTGAGCGAGCGGCTGTCCGGATCGATATTGACCTCGCCGAAGAACTGATAGCCCGCCAGCGGCGAAGCGTTCGGCGACGGCGGCGCTTTCTGGAACACCACCTGCGGGCCGAAGCTGCCGTCCAGGGCGTTGGGCCCGAACGAGCCGGCGTTGAGCGGGCCGGCGACGAATTCCCAGAACGGCGAGAAGTCCTGGAACGCGGCGCGGCCGGGGTCGTAGTAGTGGGCCGCGCAGTAGTGCACGTCGGCGGTCAGCCAGACCACGTTGTCGACGTCGCGGATCGCGTGCAGCAGTTCGGCGAATTCCAGTTCGCGTCCGCGCGGCAGGCCGTTGTCGCCGTTGGCGACGGCTTCCCAGCGCGGCCGGCCTTGCGCGTCGGTGCCGTCGGGTACGTGCAATCCCAGCGGCATGTCGGCGGCGACGATCTTCCAGGTGGCGCGCGAGCGGCGCAGGCCTTCGGCCAGTTCGCGCAATTGGCGGCGGCCGAGGAAGGCGGTGTCGGGGCCGGCGGCGATTTGCAGATTGTCGGTATTGGGTCCGCGATAGCTGCGCATGTCCAGCATGAACACGTCCAGCAGCGGCCCGTAATGGATGGTCCGCTCGATCCGCTGATTGCGCGCGTCGCCGCCGTGGCGGCGCTGCGGCGAGTATTCCAGGAACGCCTGACGCGCGCGTCGCACCAGCACGTCGATGTCCTTGACCGTATAACGCGGGTCGGCGCTGAGGTCCTTGGACGGCGACCAGTTGTTGACCACTTCGTGATCGTCCCATTGCCACAGCTGCGGCACCTGCGCGGCGAAGCGGCGCAGATTGTCGTCGAGCAGGTTGTAGCGGTAGCGGCCGCGGTATTCGTCCAGGGTCTCGGCGACCTTGTGCACGCCTTCGGCGACGAGGTTGCGCCAGATGCGGCCGTTTTCGGCCTTGGCCTCGGCGGCGATGGGGCCGTCGGCGTAGATGGTGTCGCCCGAATGCAGGAAGAAGTCCGGGTCGCGCTGGCGCATGGCTTCGAAGATGCGCATGCCGCCGATCTCCGGATTGATGCCCCAGCCCTGGCCGGCGACATCGCCGCCCCAGACCAAGCGCACTGGCCGGCCGCGGCCGTGGCCGAAGGCGCAGGGCGCGGCGCGCAGGCGGCCTTCGCTCCAGGCGCTGCGCACGCCGCTGCGCGCGTCTTCGAACGCGACCCGGACCTTGCGCTGGGCCGGGCCCGGCAGCATCGGCACGTCCAGGCGCGCGGTGTAGTCGCTGGCCGCGGTCGCCAGCGGGCCGCGCAGGCGCAGTGCGCGGCGGAAGCCTTCGTCGTCGCCGATCTCCACCAGCATCCGCGCCGGCCGGTCGCTGCGTGCCCACACCGTGGCGCCGCGTTGGCTCACATCGCCGAACTGCAGGCCGTACGGCAATTGCGGGCGCGCCGATTCGGCGGTGATCGGATGCGGCCCGGCGGCGAGCGCGGGCAAGCCGGGCAGGGCGGCGCCGAGCGCGCCCAGGCCCAGGGCGCTGCCGGACTGGCGGAGGAAACGGCGGCGGAAGGAATCGTGATCGTGCATGGCGTCGGCTCGCACTGGTGGGGGAGTGCCGACCCTAGCTTGTGCAGATGGCAGTCTTGTGGCTGTCATCGGTGTGTCGCGCGGCGGTAGCGATGGGGCTGGCCGGTTGGGTCGCGGGGTGGTGGAGGAAAGAGCGAATCTCCCCCAGCCCCTCTTTTACAAAGAGGGGAGCGCCGGCGCGGGTCGCTTGGGGAGCGGCTCCGCTTCGGGGCTTGCGAACGAGTCGGCAAGCTGCGACGCAACCGCTTGTCTCCCCTCTTTGGAAAAGAGGGGCCGGGGGAGATTTGCTCCACCGGCCTCGACCTCGACGCACTCCGCCGCCCGATCCGGTCAACGGCGAACCGCGAGCCGCATCGCGCTTTCGACAACCCGCACAAGCGCGGACCACCATCGCGACCGATTCGACAGGTGAGCGACAGCTTCGCGCCTTAACGTCGCGGGCGACCTCCTCTCGGAAATCTCCGCACCATGCCGCAGCGCTCCAAGCCGATCTTCCGCCGCCGCAGCATCGTCTGCGCACTGTCGTTGCTGATCTGCGGCCAAGCCGCGGCCCAGACGTATCTGTTCAACGACGAATTCAACGGCGCCGCCGGCACTCAGCCCGATCCGGCCAAATGGGAGCAGCAGACCGGCTGCGAATGGGGCAACGGCGCCGAAGCGCAGTGCTACACCGATGGCGGCCACAACGCCCGGCTCAATGGCAGCGGCCAGTTGGTGATCACTGCCCGCCGCGAAAACTACAACGGCTACGCCTACACCTCAGCGCGGCTGATGAGCCGGCAGACCCACCCCAAGGGCCGTGTGCAGGTGCGGGCGAAGATGTCCAAGTGGCAGTCGGGCGCGTGGCCGGCGATCTGGACCCTGGGCCAACCCGAAGCCGAATGGCCGCGCTACGGCGAACTCGACCTGATGGAGAACGGCCTCAACGGTTCGCGCTGGCGCCCGGAGTATCACGTGCACACCGCGACCTCGGGCGAGGGCGGCGAGTACGCGATCGATCCGACCCAGTGGCATGTCTACGAGGTGCGCTGGAACAGCGGCCCCACCGCCACCGCCTCGTTCTACGTCGACGGACGCCTGGTGCGGACCTTGCCGTACGCGGTGCCCGCGGCGGCGCCGTCGACGGTGCTGTTGAACATCGCCGTCGGTTCCTATGCCGGCACGCCCGATCCCGCGCTCAACAGCACGATGACCATCGACTACGTGCGCGTGTCGGCCTTGCCCTGATCCCGTCGCGGCTGCTTGCAGGGCCGCGCACGCGCGAACAAAACGTCTTTCCACGAGCCGGACGGCGCGGCGCTGCGCGCCGTCGCGGCGTTCTTTTACCCAGCGCAAGGATTTCCAATGCTTATCGCATCCAATCGTTGTTTCCGGCGTGGCCGCGCGCACGCGGCCGGCCGCTTGCTCAAGCGCGCTGTGGCGTTCGCTCTGGCCTCATTGGCCGCAGTCGCTCCGGCCGCCGCGGCCGAACGGGCGGGCAAGGCCGCGCCCGCCGCCAGCGTGTTCGTCGATTTCACCGCTCGCGGCCGGGCCACCTCGGCGTATTCGCTGGGCTCGACCGTGTCGACCTACGCCGACGGCGGCAGCAATCTGATCAAGGGCCCCAACAGCGCGCAATGGCGCCAGTACCTGGGCGATCTGGGCCCGCTGGTGTGGCGGATTCCGCTGTTCCACCACGACGGCCAGGTCGGCTCGGCGGCCGGCGGCATCCACGGCGGCAACGAGGGCGAGGCTTACATCCGCGCGATCAAGGGCATCAACGGTATTCCGATGATCGCCGTCGGTGGCACCAGCAACGACAACGACATCCGCGCCGCCGACGCGGCCGCGTTGGTGCGCTACTTCAACGACAACGGCGGCCAGCGCGGCGGCCCGGTGCTGGATTACATCATCGGCAACGAGCCCGACAACGGCTTCGGCATGCCGCCGTATATCCACGGCGGCAACGGCAGCGACGGTTTCCACGCCATCGCCGTGGCCATGCGCGCGGCTAGCGCGCAGAAGCTGGCATTGGCCGGCCCGTCGCTGGTGACCTGGGCCGACTACAAGTTCGGCGACTTCCGCCAGTTCTTCGCCGCCAGCCACGCCGACACCGATGTGGTGGATTTCCATAAGTACGGCAGCGGCAGCCCGCTGGGCAATCTGGCGACCACCACCGATTACGGCGCGGCCATCGCCTGGTTGCGCGCCGAAATCGACAGCGCGTTCGGCGCCCGCGCCGGCGGCGTCGCCATCCAGCTCGGCGAGTTCAACTACAACCCGTGGTACGGCGAGCAGTGGCGCGCTTCGTTCTACACCTCGCGCAACACCGTGCACACCGCTTCGGTGATCGGGCATGTGCTGCGCGCCGGTGGCCGCGCCTATCACTATTCGGACAACAACGGCCCGCTGGGCCTGCTCACCGATGGCAGCGACCGCAACGATCAGCCGGCCGGCAAGCAGATGCGGTTGCCGGCGTACTGGGGCGTTTCGGCGTGGAGCGGCGGCGCGTGGTCGCGGCGTTACGGCCAGTACATGGTCGCGGCCAGTACCCAGGTGCCCGATCTGGAAGTGTTCGCGACCGACAACGCCAAGAAGATCGTGCTGATCAACAAGTCCGAAACCACCGACCGCCAAGCCACCATCGCCCTGACCGGCACCGTCAGCGGCCGCTACACGGCCTGGCGCTATGCGCGCGGCATGGACCCGGCCAACTTCGCCAGCGGCGCGCAGTATCAGCCGCCGGCCAAGGTCGCCAACGCGGCGGCGTTCTCGCAAGGGCGGATCAGCGTCAGCGTGCCGTGGATGAGCGTGGTGGTGATCGACGTCAACTGAGCCGCGCACAGGTCCGATGGACAAGCAAGGCCCGCGACTTCGGTTGCGGGCCTTGTTCGTTGCAGGGCACGCGGTTGGCCGTGCCAGCGATCAGGACAGGTTGGCGACAGTCGCCGCGATTAAGATGCCGCGCCCGCTGCATCGGCAACGCAGATCGCGCAACCTCGCGAACGCTTCGCGTCCCGCGCGATGGCGGGCATCGACCACCCGCATCGATACCGCGACGATTCGCGTCGCCGGCGATGCGCCAACGGAAATGCAATGACTATCAAATACGCAATGACGGGCGTCGCGATTCTCGCGTTCGCCGCACCGGCGATGGCCGGCGATACCGGATACAGCCTGCTCGGCGAATGGCCGGTCAAGGCCAGCCTGGGCTCGGATTGGGAAGTCGGCCTCAAGGGCAACCTGGCTTACGACTACAACCGTTTCGAGCAAGACTCGTTGCCCGGCAACGCGGTGGAAGAAGATGCATGGCGGCGCCAGGAACTTAGTCTCTATCTGCGCAAGCCCGGGATTTTCGAAGCTTCGGTTGGCTACGACTTCAAGAACGAAGTCTGGCTGGACAATTATCTCAAGCTCTCCAACGAGCGCGGCGGCGATCTGCGCATCGGCCAGTTCAAGACCCCGGTCGGTTTCGAAGAAGGCGCGGTGGCTTCCAACGCGACCACGTTCCTGGAGCGTTCGCTGGCCGCATCGATGGTCTATCAGGGCCGCCGTCTGGGCGTGGACTGGACTTACGAGCGCATTCCGGGCTGGTACTTCAACGCCGCGCTGATGACCGGCGGCGATCTGCAGGGCGACAACGACGGTCGCACCCTGGCCGCGCGGGTGGTGTTCAATCCGATCCGCAGCGAAGATCAGGTGCTGCACCTGGGCCTGGCCGCGTCGACCGAAAAGCGCGACGACGATCTGGCCCGGGTGCGGGTGCGTCCGGAAGCGTTCCTGACCGCGCGGCGTCTGGTCGATTCCGGCGCGCTGGGCAACGTCGAGCATATCGACCGCGTCGGCGTGGAAGGTCTGTGGCAGCGCGGGCCGTGGCTGGCGCAGGGCGAGTACCTGCGCATGGACGTGCAACGCGAAGGTCAGCCCGATTATCGCGCCGACGGTTACTACCTGTTCGGCGCGTGGATGCTGACCGGCGAACAGCGCAGCTACAAGAGCGCAGCGCTCGGCAACGTCAAGCCCGCCAACGCTTACGGCGCGGTCGAACTGGCCTTGCGTTACAGCCGGGTCGATCTGAACGACGGCGTCCTGCGCGGCGGCCGCCAGAGCGACTGGACCTTCGGCGCCAACTGGTACCTGGGCCGGCATCTGAAGCTGCAGGCCAACTACGTGCGTGTCGACAGCCAGCGCCTGGGCGTCAAGGCCGATCCGGACATCACCGAAGTGCGCGTGCAGATCTACTTCTGACAGCGACGGCGCGCGGCGGCCCTCGGGCCGATGCGCGCCGGTTCTCAACTCACGGACGTCGCCCTGGGCAAGCCGCATCGCGGTTCGCCCAGGGCGCGCCGCATCCATCCGACCCAGCAGCGGCGCCGGCTCCATCGCGGCGGCGCGGGAGTGCCCCAATGCAGCAGGCCCGCAACAGTGTGTGGAAACGCTACTTCTTCCTGATTCTGGCGGTGAGCCTGTTCCTGGTCATCGCCGCGGCGGTCATCGTCGTCAGCTTGCGCTTGTCGAGCCAGATCGCCCAGGGCACCCAGGCGCGCAACCTCAGCGGCGCCCAGCGCAGCGCCTCGCAGATCGTGCTGCGCTCGATGCTGGAGATGGAGCACGATCTGGCCGCCGGCCGCGCAGTCCAGCCGGCGCTGCGGCGCACGCTCAAGGCCGAATCGCAGCTGATCAGCGACGCGGTGCGGACCTTCCGCGAGGGCGGCGCGTCCGGCGGCGACGGCGAGGCGACGCTGAAAGCCGGCGCGGGTTCGCACAAGATCGCCGGGATCAACGAGGAGATCGCGGTGCTGTGGGCGCCGTACGCTTCGGCGATCGCGCCGATCCTCAAGAGCGCCAATCCCGATCCGCAGCAACTGGCGCTGGCGATCGAATACGCGCGCAGCCACAACGTCCGCCTGTACGCGGCGATGAACCGATTGGTCGACAGTTCCTCCGAAATCACCGAGCAGGCCAACCGCAAGCTGCGCGATACCCAGAATCTGGGCGCCGGCCTGATCCTGCTGAACTTCCTGTTCACCGCCTTGTTCGCCTTCCGCGGCCTGATGATCGGCGATCGTGCGGTGGCGCGTTCGCGCAAACAGACCGACGACATCCTGGCCACGGTGAAGGAAGGCCTGTTCCTGGTGACGCCGGACTTGGCCGTCGGCGATCAGATGTCGAACTCGCTGCCGCAGGTCATGCAACGCCGGGTCGAGCCGGGCATGAACTTGATCGAGGTGCTGCGGCCGATGGTGGCGGCGCAAACGCTGGAGGCGACCCGCGACTATCTGGGCCTGCTGTTCGGCAAGCGGGTCAAGGAAAAACTGGTCGCCAGCCTCAATCCGCTGTCCGAAGTCCCGGTGGCCGGCGGCAGCGACGGCCGCGGCCAGCCCTTGCCGCGTTATCTGAACTTCCAGTTCAACCGGGTGCAGGACAAGGACGACACCGTCTATCTGCTGGTCACCGTGTCCGACGCCAGCGAGCGCGTGCGCCTGACCAATGAAGTCGCCGCGGCCAAGACCCGCACCCGCGAGGAAATGGAAGGGCTGTTGCGCGTGCTCAGCCGCGAGTCGACCGAGGTGCGGGTGTTCCTGCACCGCATCGGCACGGTGCTGGAGCGGGTCAACGACGATCTGCGCCAGGCCGCGGCGCGCCGCAGCGGCACCGATTATAGCGAATTGGTCAACGCGATCTTCCGCGACGTGCATTCGCTCAAGAGCGAGGCGGCGGCGCTGAATCTGGAAATGATCGAAGCGCTGGCGCACAACTTCGAACAGGACCTGGTGCAAGTGCGCGACCGCGGCAGCGCCGAGGGCAGCGACATGGTGCGGATGACCGTGCATCTGGATGATCTGTTCGAATGCGTAGCGACCATCCGCGACTTTCTCGACCGCATCTCCGGCGGCCGGGTCGTGGCCGGGCAGGGCGCGGCCAAGCCCTCGCAGCAATCGATCGAGGGCTGGCGCTCGCTGGCGGCGCGGATCGCCCGCGATCAGGCCAAGCAGGTGCGGGTGGACGCGCAATTGGACGCGTTCGACCGGCTGCCGCCGGAGCAGCTCGATTCGCTGCGCACGGTCGGCCTGCAACTGCTGCGCAACGCCGTCGCGCACGGCATCGAGCCGATCGAGGAGCGGCTGCGGATCGGCAAGCCCGCGGTCGGCACGATTTCGTTCCGGGCCGAATTGCTCGGCAGCCGCCAGATCGAACTGGTGGCGCGCGACGACGGCCGCGGCATCGATGCCGAACGCGTGCGCGCCTCGCTGATCGCCGCCGGCGAATACAGCAACGACGCGGCGATCGGCCTGAGCGACCGCGAGTTGATCCTGAAAATCTTCGAACCCGGCGTCTCCACCGCCGAAGCCCACGACCGCGATGCCGGCCATGGCGTCGGCATGGACCTGGTGATGAAGCAGGTGCGGGCGATGTCGGGAACGATTTCGCTGGCGACCAAGCTGGGCGCGTACACCGAGTTCCGGATCCGCCTGCCGGTGGCCGAGTTGCGCGGCGCCGAACCCGAGCCGCGTCCGGTCCAGGCCGAACCGGCCGAGTTCCAACTGAACCTGTGAGGCCTGCGATGAAACTGTTGATCGTCGACGATTCCAACGTGATCCGTCAGCGGATCGCGCGACTGGCCAGCGACACCCGCCTGCCGGAGACCGAAATCGTCGGTCAGGCCCGCAACGGCGCCGAAGCCTTGAGCCTGTTCGTGCGCCATCGGCCCGACATCGTGACCATGGATTTGACCATGCCCGAACTGGGCGGGGTGGAGTGCACCGAACAGATGACCGCCATCGATGAGCGCATCAACATCCTGGTGGTGTCCGCGCTCAGCGACAAGGCCACCGCGATCGAAGCGTTGAAGAAGGGCGCGCGCGGATTCCTCTACAAACCCTTCACCGACGACCAGTTGGTCGATGCCTTATTGGAGATGCTGCCCGCATGAGCGACCTCAACGAGACCGAAATCCGGGTGTTCATCGACGCCATCACCCACTATTTCGATCAGCTCACCCAGGAAGCGGCGACCGTGCGCGGCGCGTTTCTCGACGACAACGGCGGCAGCGTGCCGGTGTACGACTACAGCGGCCAGATCGCGGTCAGCGGCCAGTTCCGCGGCACCATCACCGTGTCGGCGCCGCGGGCGTTGATCCGCCATCTGCTGCTGGCGATGAGCGAGCAGGACCAGTCCGACGCCAACCTGCGCGATACCGTCGGCGAGTTGGCCAACACCCTGGCCGGCAACGCGCGCAAACACTTCGGCAGCGACATGCAGATCTCGGTGCCGCGCACCGCCGCCGGCGCGATCGGCAAGGGCGCCTCGCGCAAGCGGCCGTACGTGATCATGATCAGCTGGAAAACCTACAGCGCCTCGCTGGTGGTGGATATCGAACGGCTGGATTAACGCCAGGGCAGCGTCGCCCGGACCGATGACAAATGGCATGGGACGCGGCATCGGCGCTAACCGATGCTGCGTGCCCGCGCCGCCCTCATCTGCCCAGGATCCGTCTCATGCCGCGTCCGCTCGCTTACGTATCGACCCTGATCCTGTGGTGCGCGCTGGTCGGATCCGCCGGCGCGGCGGCGCCGGTCGACAGCTTCGATATCGCCGTGCCGCAGGCGCCGGTGCCGCTTACCGTCGAAGGCCGGCAGCGTCTGATGTACGAACTGCATCTGACCCATTTCGGCCGCTCCGAGTTGAGTCTGGAACGACTGGTCGTGCTGAACGCGGACGGCGATACGGAGCTTGCGCAGTGGCGCGGCGCCGATCTGGCTGCGCGCAGCCGCACCATCGGCCGCGATTCGGCGACCTTGAACGCGCCGATCCGCCCCGGCGAGCGCGCGGTGGTGTACGTGGAATTCGACCTCAGCGCGGCGCCGCCGAAGCAGTTGCGCCACCGCTTCGAATTCGCCTCCGCCTCGGGCGCGGCGACGGTGATCGAAGGCGCCGCGGTCAGCCCGGGCGCGGCGCCGCGCCTGCAACTGGGCCCGCCGTTGCGCGGTGGGCCGTGGATCGCGATCTATTCGACCCAGTGGCCGCGCGGTCACCGCCGGGTGTTCTATACCCTGGACGGCCGCGCGCGCTTGCCCGGCCGCCACGCCATCGATTGGGTCAAACTCGATGCGCAAGGCAACAGCCATCGCGGCACTCGCGAGTTGCCCAGCGATTTCCTGGGGTACGGCGAGCCGGTGCTGGCGGTGGCCGACGCCACGGTCGCGGCGGTGCGCGACGGCATGGCCGAGGCGGCGACGGTCGCGGGCAATCCCAAGCACGATTTCGATCAGGCTCCGGGCAACTATGTAGTGCTGGCGCTGGGCGACGGCCGCTACGCGACTTACGAACATCTGCGCCCGGGCAGCATCAAAGTCGGCCAGGGCGATCGCGTGCGCCTGGGCCAACAGATCGGCGAGCTCGGCTTCACCGGCGACTCGACCGGGCCGCATCTGCATTTCCACTTGGCCGACGGTTCCAAGCCGCTGTCTTCGGAAGGCGTGGGCTACGGGCTGGCCGGGTTCCGTTTGCTCGGCCATTACGCGCGGCCGGATCTGCTCAACAAGCAAGTCTGGGACGGCTTGGCCGAGGGCGTGGAGCCGCAACGCCGCAACGAACTGCCGGCCGCCAACTCGGTGATCGAGTTTCCGCGTTAAGCCGGACTCAGGCTGCCACCGGTGCGGGCGTTTCCGGCGCCGGCGCCGCTGCCAACAGCGCGCGGCCGCGCCGGCCGGGCGCCATGGCGATGCCGGAGCTGACCAGGAAGAAGCGCTCCAGCGCCAGCGACACCACGTTGACCACGCAGAAGCGTCCGGGCTCCTCGTGGTTGATCGCGTAGTGCAGATCGATGCCGCGCGCGCGCAGGCGTTCGATCAGAGTTTGCAGCAGCGCGGCCGGCGGCATCGGCGCGGGCGTGTGGTCGCGCCAGCGGCCGCGGCGCAGGCGCGCGGCGTCGATCTGGAACACGGCGCAATCGCGCAGTTTTGGATAGGCGGCCAGCGCATCGAGCACGCGTTGCGAATAGCCGCTCATCTTCGGCTCCAGCCGCGGCAACTCCAGCGCCTGCACCAGTTCGGTGATCGCGCGGGTGGCGGCGTGCTCGGGGTAGATCGAGGCGCCGTAACCGCAGGTGTGGATCGATTCGTCGTCGCGCAAATCGGTGGCGGTGGCGATGAAGCAGGGCACGCCGAGGTCGCTGGTGACCTCGATCAGCAGAATCTCGCGCTGCAATTGCGCGCTAGCGTCGTGCAAGCGGCGCGCCAGCGTTTCGGGCAGATCGCGCGGCTCCAGGCGATAGCCGTAACTGGCCGGATCGCCGAGGTAATGCGCGGTCAGGAACAGCGACCAGGCGTCGCGCTCGATCAATTCGCCGATCGCGTGCACTGCGGCTTCGGCCAGGCTGCCGCCGATCGCGGTGCCGTTGTTGGAGCCGAAGCGCATCGCGCTGGCGTAATCGAAATCGTCTTGCGGCGGGCGCCAGTCCAGGTAAGTGGGGTAAGACAGAAACAGCGGCAACGCCACCTCGGGTTCGCCTTGCACGAAGGAGCGATAAGCGCGGCAGGCCAGTTGGCGTTCGGGTTGGCGCGCGAACGCGGAGCGGAACGGCAGATCGGCCATCAGCGGGTCGCTCAGGCAATCCGCGCCGCTGCGCAGGCTCAATACCGTTTCGGCGGCGGTCTTGCCGGTGAACAGATGTTCGACCGCCTCGTACAGCGCGCCGACCTGGGCCGGTTCGCTTTCGCCCTTGCCGAAGCCGTTGCCGAGCATGCGGCCGTGTTCGTCGTAAAGCGTGCAGATCGTCGCCGCGAACGGCTCGCCGATGCGCTGCAGTTCGGCGCGCCACTCTTGCGCCTGGAGAAAATCGCGCAACACCCGCTCGGCCTCGCCGAGGCTGCGTTCTCGTTCCAGAGGAATCACGTTCGCGCTCTCCTTCGCGCCGGGGCCTGGCCGGTGGTGTCGTGGTCGCGGACACGACGGCACGGAGAGGCCTCCGTGCCGTCGTGCCTGGCGGCGGGCTGACGCCGGCCGCGCTTACTTCGCCTGCGGCGACTCAGCCTGCGATTACTTCGCGTGCTGGTCCAGGAAGGCCTGTTCGTCGTCGCTCAGTTCCGGCGCGATCTGCTGGGCTTCCAGGGTGGCGATCGGCTCGATCAGGTAAGGACGGGCCTTGACGATCAACGGCATATCGATGTGCTTCTTCATATAGTCCCTCATAAGAGTGATTCATCCGATGAAACGCGTCGCAGCGATGCAGGCCGGCGCGTAAAGGGGCTGTCGCCGTCCGCTGGCTGCCGGACCTCTATATCAAAGCTCGGCGCCCGGCGACGGGCGAATGCGCGGAAGTGTGACCGCAGGCGACGGTATGGCACCGAAAATCCGCCTGAACCGCCGGCCGGGCTAGTCGCGGCGGCGGCCGAACGCGGCGTAGGCCAGGATCGCGGTCAGCACGAACAAGCCCACCACCACCGTCCAGAAGCCGTGGCCGCTTTCGGCCAGCGGCATCCCGCCGACGTTCATGCCGAACAGGCCGGCGATCAGATTGATCGGCAAGGCCAGCACGGTCACCACGGTCAGCACGAACAAGGTGCGGCCGGTTTGTTCGTTGACCAGCGCGGCCAATTCTTCCTGGATCAGCTTGACCCGTTCCACCAACGCCGCCGAGTCGCCGATGGCGGTGGAGAATTCTTCCGCGGCCTGCTGCAGGTCCTGGATGTCGTCGCGATCGATCCAGTCCGGCGGACGGTTGAGCAGGCGGAACAGCGCGGTCGGCTCGGGCGCCAGCAGCCGTTGCAGCCGCACCAGACTGCGTCGCAGCGCGCCGAGTTGGGTGCGGTCGGTGGAGATGCGGTTGGCCAGCAGGCGGTCTTCGATCCGGTCGACCTGCACGGTCGATTTGCGCAGGATCTCGCCGAGCACGCTGGCCTGGTCGCGCAGCAGATGCGCCAGCAGTTCCACCGGCGAGCGGAAACTCTGGCCCGAACGCACCGCCGCGCGCAGCTGGTCGACCGAGCGCAACGGCCGCAGCCGGGCGCTGACCAACAGGCGCGGGCCGATGCACAGGCTGGTGGTGCCGACCTCGGAGGCGTCGAAACTGGAATCGAACAGCACGTCATGGATCACCGCGATCAGCGCGCCGTCGTCCAGTTCCAGCCGGGTCGAGCCGACCTCGCTGCGCAGACTGTCGTAGAACGCGTCGGGCAGTTCCAGGGCGCGGCGCAGGTAGCGCTCGCTGCCGGTGTTGGACAGGGAGAAATGCAGCCACAGGAAACCTTGGCCGTCGCCGTCGGCGGGCGCGGCCAGGAACTGCGCGACCGCGTCGGTGCTGATCGCCTGGGCCGGTTGGCCCGGGACGAAGCGATAGCCCCAGATCAGTCCGTCTTCGTTGGACCCGTAACTGGCATCGGCGATACGCATGCGTGTGAGATCGTGGGGACGGGTCGGCCGGCATAAGCTAGCCGAAAGCGCTTGCAAGTCCTATCGCATTCGCTTCGGTGGATGGGCGCGGCCCTCACCCCAATCCCTCTCAGCCTTGCACACCCTTCCGGCGCCGCAGGCGGGAGAAGGGCTCAATGGCGGCGCGGATCTTCCCTTATCCCACTTGCGGCGACCAAAGGCAGTGCAAGGCTGAGAAGGTGCCCGCAGGGCGGATGAGGGCAAGCGCTGCCAGTTAGCAACGCCCGACCTGGGTGTAGCTGCTGGCCTGCTTGCGCATCCGGATGCCGTCCACGCAGCGGAACTCGACCAGATCTTCGACGATCCCCTGACCAGTGAACGGGTCGGCGCGGTCGATGGCGTTGGCGCGGTGCGCGTTGACCTTGGCGCCGACGGCGGGCGCGGCGGGGGCGGGCGCCGGCAGGTCGCGCCGCAGCATCGCGTGGGCCGAGGCGAGCAGGGTCAGCAGCAGCGCCAGCGCCAGGCTCACGATCAAGCCCGGACTCAGGCGACGGCCGTTGGCGCGGGCCGGATCGTGCGGATCCAGCAGTCCAGCGGCGACGGCGGAGCGCGGTCGGCTGGCTTCCATACGGCCGGCTTCCATACGGTTGGGCTCCTGGATCGATTGCCCGGAGCATAGCCGGCGCATGCACCGTGCAAATGCGCGGCATTGCTCAGTTTGAAGTCCGCCGCCGGCCGCCGCGATGCGCGGTTTGTTCAAGCCCGGCCGGGGCGGGGCGCCGGACACTGCGGCTCCCTCAACACCCGAGCCGCTCATGGCCACTGTCCACCGTTTCGAACCCACGCCGGCCTTGCGCTGGCGCGAGGCTGTCTTCGCCCGGCTGTACGCGCCGCTGTTCTGGGCCGGATTCATCGGCGCAGCGGCGTGGTGGCTGGGCACGCGGCAGGGATCGCCGCTGCTGTTGCTGCCGTTGCTGCTGCTGGCGATCGCAGTGTCGTTGCTGGCCGAGTGCTATCTGCCTTACTGGCCGCTGTGGAACCGCGACGCCGGCGACAGCGGCCGCGACATCGCCCATGCCGTGGTCAACGAGTCTTTGAACCTGCTGGGCCTGGCGGCGCTGCCCTTGCTCGCCGGCGCGCTGCCCGATATCGGCCTGTGGCCGCATCGGGCGCCGTTCGCGCTGCAGTTGCTGGGCGCGATCGTGCTGGCCGATTGCGGCCTGACCTTGATGCATTGGGCCAGCCATCGTTTCCGCCCGCTGTGGCGGCTGCACGCGGTGCATCACAGCGTGCGGCGGATGTACGGGTTCAATGGCTTGATGAAGCATCCCCTGCACCAGATGCTGGAAGCCGCGGCCGGCGTGGCGCCGTTGCTGCTGCTGGGCATGCCGGCGCCGGTGGCGGCGGGGTTGGCGTTCGCCATCGCGATCCAGTTGTTGCTGCAGCATTCCAATGTCGACATGCGCCTGGGGCCGCTGCGGCATGTGTTCGCCTGGGCGCCGCTGCATCGCTTCCATCACATCAAGTACGGCACCGCCGGCGACGTCAATTTCGGTTTGTTCTTCACCGTCTGGGACCGCTTGCTGGGGACCGCGTTCGACAATCCGCGCTATCGGATCGACAGCGAGGATCTGGGCATCGGCAGTTGGCCCGACTACCCCAGCGAGTACCGCGACCAACTGCTGGAACCGTTTTTCGACCGTCCCGCGCAAGCGCTGCCGCCGATCCCGCCGGGCTTGCCGCAGCCGCGCGCGAAACTCAAGGCTGACGACGCAACCCGCGCAGCGCCCGCGAAGGACTGAGCCCGAACAGGCTGCGCATGCTGCGGCTCAGATGCGCCGAATCGGCGAAGCCGGCGGCATGCGCGGCCTGGGTCAGCGAATCGCCGCTCCATGCCAGAGCCAACGCCAGGCGCAGGCGCCGCCACAGAATCAGCCGGCGCACCGGCAGCTCCACCTGGGCGCTGAACAAACGCTCCAACTGACTCAACGACAGCGCCGCCTCGCGCGCCAACGCGGCGGCCTGCACGCGTTCGCCGAGCAGCGCATCGATCCGCTCCAGCGTCGCCGCCACCCGCGGGTCCAGCGGCCGCGGTCGGCGCGCGTCCTGGACCGCGCGCACGATCGCCGGCAACTGCGCCGGCGCCTGCGCGACCGCCTGCAGCAAGTCCTCGGCGGCGAAGGCCAGCGGTTCGGCGAACACCAGCCAGCAACGTTGCGTATTGATCTGCAGGCGGTGGCGCAGTTGCGAGGCGATCAGCAGGCACTCGCCGCTCAGCGCGCCGTGTTCGGTCCAGGCCGATACCGCCGACCCGCGGACGACTTGATGGCAGTAGTGGCGATGCGCCGCGGCGTCGCCGATGTCGGCGTACAGCACCGCGAAATCCTCGGCCAGATGCAACTGGCCGCGCCAGTCGGCGGCGGCCGCATCGGCGCCTGGGTCGTTATCGGCCGCCATCGCCGCGCGTCACTTGCGCACCCGCAGCACCGCCAGGGCCAGCAGCCCGGCGATCATGCCCCAGAACACCGAGCCGATCTGGAACGCGCTGACGCCCGAGGCGGTGACCAGGAAGGTGATCAGCGCCGGCTCGCGTTCCTGCGGGTCGTGCACCGCCGCGGCCAGGCCGTTGCCGATGGTGGTGAACAAGGCGATGCCGGCGATGGCCAGCACCAGTTGCTGCGGGAACGCGGCGAACAACGCCGCCACGGTGGCGCCGAACACGCCGGTGATCAGATAGAACACGCCCGCGGCGACGGCCGCGGTGTAGCGCTTGCGCGGATCTTCGTGGGCGTCGTGGCCCATGCAGATCGCCGCGGTGATCGCCGCCAGACTCAGCGCGAACGCGCCGAACGGCGCCAGCAGCAGATTGGTCAGGCCGGTCCAGCCGATCAGCGGCGACACCGGCGTTTCCTTGTAGCCGTGGGCGCGCAGGATCGCGATGCCGGGAACGTTCTGCGAGGCCATGGTCACCACGAACAGCGGCACGGCCACGCCGATGATCGCCGCCAGCGAGAACTTCGGAGTGATCCAGATCGGCGTGGCCAGGGCCAAGCTGAGCCGTTCCAGGTGCAGCTCGCCTTGCACCGCGGCGATGGCCACACCGATGCCCAAGGTGATGACCACCGCGTAACGCGGACTCCAGCGCCGCGCCAGCAACCAGCTCAGGAACATCGCCCCGACCAGCCAGAAGCGTTGCTCCATCGAAGTGAACACGTTCAAGCCGAAGCGCAGCAGCACGCCGGCGAGCATGCCCGAGGCCAGGCTGGTCGGCAGCCGGCCGAGGATGCGTTCCAGCCAGCCGCTGAAACCCAGCAGCGCGGTCAGCGCGGCGCTGACCACGAACGCGCCGATGATCTCGGCCAGCGGCAAGCCGGCCACCGCGGTG
This sequence comes from Pseudomonas sp. CGJS7, assembly GCF_036961695.1. Lineage (NCBI taxonomy): Bacteria > Pseudomonadati > Pseudomonadota > Gammaproteobacteria > Pseudomonadales > Pseudomonadaceae > Pseudomonas > Pseudomonas sp. CGJS7. Next base: position 69,146 of record NZ_JBAMDI010000006.1, read on the forward strand.
ATCAGCATCGCCGCGCCGGGGGTCGACCACGCCGTCACCACCGGCACCTTGTAACGCAGCGACAAGCCGATGCAGGTCGCGCCCATGCCCATGCCCAGCGCCCACATCCACGAGGCGATCTCGGCCTGATTGGCGCCGGAGGCCTGGGCGGCGCTGAAGACGATGGCCGCCGAACTGGTGAAGCCGACCAGGACGGCGACGAAACCCGCGGTGACCGCGGACAGCGACAGATCGCGCAGGGCTCGCATGCAAGAACCGACCGACAAGGGAAGCGAGCATGATGAGGCACAAGCGCGGGTGCGGCGAGATCGCGCGCAGCGGTTCTGTGTTGCGCGTGTCGACATCGGCTCGCGCCGATGCGGCAGTGTGGTCTGGGTCACGAAGCCGCGAACGCCGGGGCAGGGCGCGGACGCCGAGGTTCAGAGCGAGGTTTCCACCTTCAATCCGGCCGCCTGCCATTGCGGAAACCCGTCTTGCGCATGCGCCGCGTCGAAGCCGTGCGCGCGCAAGCTCGCCACCGCGGCGGTCGACAGCACGCAGTAGGGGCCGCGGCAGTAAGCGACGATGGGCAGCTCCGGCGCCAGTTCCGACAGGCGCCGTTCCAGTTCGTCCAGCGGGATGTTGATCGCGCCGGGCAGGTGGCCGAGGGCGAACTCATCGGCCGGGCGCACGTCGAGCAAAGTCACCGCGTCGTCGAGCATGCGGTTGATGAGTTGTTCGCGCGAAACGCCTTCCAGGCGGTCGCGGCCGTGGGCGGCGTCGTCGAGCAGGTCGCGGATGCGCGTGCGGCGGTGGTCGGCGAAGCGGCGCAGCGCTTCCAGCAAGGGCGCGGTGGGGCCGTCGTCGAGCCGATACAGCATGTGCTTGCCGTCGCGCCGCGCCAGCACCAGGCCGGCGCGCTTGAGTTGCTGCAGATGCTGGGAGGCGTTGGCCATCGACAGCCCGCTCGATTCGGCCAGCGGTTCGACCGCCAGTTCGCCTTGCAGCAGACGCTGCAACAGCGCCAAGCGCGGCGCGCTGGCCAGGGCGCGGGCGAGTGCGGCGCAGTCCTCGTGCAACGGGTCGGCGGGGGCTGGGGTCTGGATTGACATGGTGGTGTCGCCCGATCATTCTATTAATCAATTGAATGATACATCAGTAGCGGCCGCAGGGTGTTGCGGGCGTCGAGGCCGGGCTTTGCCCGGCGCCGGTCGCCGCACCCGCCGCCGCCCCGGATCTGGAGTCGGACCATGAGCGCTTACGAGCTGCTGATCCGCGCCGTGCCCATCGGCATCGGCGCGACCTTACTGATCGATCTGTGGGCGCTGCTGCTCAAGCGCGCGTTGTCGATCCCGTCGTTGAACTGGGCGATGGTCGGGCGCTGGATCGGCCATTTCCGCCACGGCCGTTTCGTCCACGCCAGCATCGCCGCGGCCGCGCCGGTGCGCGGCGAGCGCGCGCTGGGCTGGATCGCCCACTACGCCACCGGCGTGGTCTTCGCGACCCTGCTGCTGTGGCTGTGCGGCCCGCAGTGGGCGCGCGATCCGCGGCCGTTGCCGGCGCTGCTGTTCGGCGTGGCCACGGTGGCGTTCCCGTTCCTGCTGATGCAGCCCGGCCTCGGCGCCGGCGTGGCGGCGTCGAAGACGCCCGAGCCCAATCGCGCGCGCCTGCGCAGTCTGATCACCCACACCGTATTCGGCCTGGGCTTGTATGCGGCGGCTTGGACTACGGCCGCGGCGCTGGATTAGCCGCGCGGTTTTGTGCCGCGGTTCGAAGAACGCCGTCGCGCGATTTGCACGATCCAGGTTTTCGCATCTTGTGCCTTTTTGATTGACCGCATCCACACGCATACTGCGTTGGTGCAGTCATCTAAGTGCAAGGACAACCTGCGATGGGAACTTACCGGCATCCGCTGAGCGGCGGCACCGAAGTGCAACTGGCGACCTGGGAGCAAATGCGTCCGCCCGTGCACGGCCTGGAACTGCAGCAGCGCGCCTGGAATCCCAACGACAGCCGCACCTCGCTGGAGTTCTACGAGTCCACCGTCAACTACATGCGCAACGATTGGGCGCGCGACAACATGGACGTGATCCAGGTGTCGGCGGGCCAGCACAATCTGCTGCTGTACCGCAACCGCGAATCCGATACCTGGCACAGCGCCGAAGCGCTGGACATCGACCACGTGCAGCCGTGGAAGCAGCACCTGCAGGACGTGGGCACGCGCAGCATGGCCGACGCCCAGGCCGCGTACAACGACGTCAGCAATCTGCGCACCTTGCCCGGGGTCATCAACCGCGCCCGCACCAGCGCCGAGCGGGCGCTGGAGCAGGGCACCGATTCGCAGGCCTGGCGCGATTGGTCGAGCCGTCACTTCGACTTCGATCCCAACGCCGCGCATCCGCCGTTCGATCCGCAACACGACGGCGCGCGCCGCACCAGCGTCACCCGCGATCAGAACTGGAGCCTGGCCGACGGGCGCGCCGGCCTGAGTTTCGACACCCGGGTCACGGGCAAGTGGTTCGAAAATCAGCTTTCGCAGTGCTACGTCGGCAGCGTTCCGATCACCGGCGACAACGGCTATGCCCGGCAGGTGCCGTTGTTCCAATGCCCGGCGACCCGGCAACTGGTGACCCGCGATGCGTTCGACATCGACCACGTGCAACCGTTCGAGGACGTCGCGCGCCTGCGTCTGCAGCAGTCCGGCGGCTCGATCAGCAAGGCCGACGCCCTGGACTTGTACAACGACACCAGCAACCTGCGCCTGGTCAGCCGCAGCGCCAATTGTTCGCACGAGTGGGAGCTCGACGCCCACGGCGAATACCGCGACCGCGAGTACGAAGCGCCGGAAACCGCCGAGGACCGGGCCTTCATCGATCACAGCCCGATCTCGCCCGAAGACCGGCGCGCGCTGGACATGCTGTCGGAAATGCTCGACCGCAATCCGCCGCCGCGGCCGTCGATGTTCGACGCCGACGCGCCGGTGCACCATCCGCAGGTCCGCTATGCGCTCAGCGACGCGCGCAATCCCGACAACGATCTGTTCGTCCAGGCCCGCCAGCAGGTCGGCGCCCTGAAGGATCAGCACGGCTGGACCATGGGACAGCGCGAACTCGACAACGTCTCCGCCGCGCTGGTGGTTGCGGCCAAGCAGAACCAACTGGCCTCGATCGACGCGGTGATCTATCAGCAGCCCGACAAGCTGTTCGCCACCCGCGGGCAGGGCGAGGCCATGCAATGGGCGGGCGTCGACACCACGGCGATGACCAAGCTGATGTCGCAGAGCTCGCGCGAAGCCAGCGAAGTGGCGCGGACGCCGTCGACCGCCACTGCGCCGGTGCAGAACAACGCCATGCAGGTGGACTCGCAGCCGCAGCAACACCGGCACTGAGGTTGCGGCCGCGGACCGGTGCGCTGCGCATCGGTCCGCGAACGCGCGCTTTTACGCCAAGTCCCGATCCCATTGCGGCGTCTCGCCGAAGCGGGCGGCGAGAAAATCCAGAAAGCTGCGCACGATCAGCGGCATCTGCCGGCGCGAGGCATAGACGCCGTAAATCCCCATGGGTTCGGGCGCGTAGGCGGGCAGCACCACCGCCAACTCGCCGCTGACGATCCGCGGCGCGACCAGATAGGTCGGCAGCATCGCGATGCCCGCGTCGGCGCGCACCGCCTGCATCAGCGCGGTCGCCTCGTTGGCACTGAGGTTGCCGCTGACCGCGACCGTGGCGATGCGGCCTTCGCCGTGCAGGCGCCACAGGCTGCGGCCGACGTAGTGGTGGGTCAGGCAGTTGTGCGCGGCCAGGTCCTCGGGGCGTTGCGGCAGCCCGTGCGTTCGCAGATAGGCCGGGGTGGCGCACAACAGCGAGCGGCACAGCGACAGCCGCCGTGCGATCAGGCCCGGGTCGAGCTCGCCGCTGATCCGGATCGCCAGATCGATGCGCTGCTCGACCAGATTCACCGCGCGATCGATCAACAGCATGTCGACCGCGGTGCCGGGATAGCGGGCGACGTAATCGGCCACCGCCGCGGCCATATGGCTCAGGCCGAACGAAGTGCTGCAGGTGATGCGGATCTGGCCGTGCGGCGCGTCGCCCGGATCGACCAGCGCCGCGCGCAGGTCCTCGCCCAGTTCCAGGATCGAACGGCAGCGCGCCAGCGCCGCTTCGCCGGCCGGGGTGAGGCTGATGCGGCGGGTGGTGCGGTGCAGGACGCGCGCGCCGAGCCAGTCCTCCAACTCGGCCAGATAACGCGACACCATCGCCCGCGACATCGACAAGGCGTCGGCGGCGGCGGTCAGGCTGCCGCGTTCGGCGACCTGGACGAACACGTTGATCGCGGTGAATCTGTCCATTCCAGTCGGTCTGTGGCTCGGCTATTTGCTCGATCTGCGCAACAGTCGGTCGACTTATACGCGGTTTTTCGCTCGCTTTCATTCGCTTATCGTGGTTCCCGTCGGCGCTGTCGGCTTCGCTCAGCGCCTTTCTTCCGACCAGGACACCCGCATGAAAACCCTACGTTCCAGCGCTTTGAGCGCCGCCTGCGCGATCGCCGCGACCCTCGCCGTCGCCGCCTGCGCCGACAAGACCCCGACCGCCGCCCCGGCCGCCGACACCGCCAGCGCCAGCACCGCGCCCGCCGTCGCCGAGCCGGCCGCGGCGCCGCTGAGCATCGAGGTCTATAACCCCGGCGAGCAGGCGATCTTCGCGGTCTCCTCGACCCTGGTGACCGGGGCCAAGGACGCGGTGTTGATCGACGCCCAGTTCTCCACCGTCGACGCGGCCAAGCTGGTCGAGCGGATCAAGGCCTCGGGCAAGCGCCTGACCACCATCTACATCAGCCACGGCGATCCGGATTTCTATTTCGGACTGGTCGCCCTGACCGACGCGTTCCCGCAGGCCAAGGTGCTGGCCACGCCGCAGACCATCGCCCATATCCGCGAAACCTCGGCCGGCAAGCTGCAGTTCTGGGGGCCGAAACTCGGCGCCGGCGCGCCGAGCCGGATCGTGATCCCCGAGCCGCTGCAGGGCGACACGATCGATCTGGAAGGCAACAGCTTGAAGATCGTCGGCCTGGACGGCCCGACCCCGGACCGCAGCTTCGTTTGGATCGAACCGATCAAGGCCGTGCTCGGCGGCATCCCGGTGATGGCCGGCGAACACGTGTGGATGGCCGACACCCAGACGCCGCAGTCGCACGCCGACTGGTTGGGCACGCTCGACAAGATCGCAGCGCTCCAGCCCAAGACGGTGGTGCCGGGCCATTTCGCCCCGGGCGCGGCGCAGAACCTGGACGCGGTGCGTTTCACCGCCGACTACATCCGCGCCTTCGACGAAGAAACCGCTAAGGCCAAGGACGCGGCGGCGCTGATCGCGGCGATGCAGCGGCGTTATCCCGGCCTGGGCGCGCAGGCCTCGCTGGAGCTCAGCGCCAAAGTGGCCAAGGGCGAGATGAAATGGCCGTGAGCCGATTGGCCGCTGGGGCGCGGCGCGAGCCGCGCGCACGGCCGGCGCCGCGCATTTGAGTTAGCTCCACGATCGTCCATGCGCCGGCTGGCGCGTCGCGTCGTGCCGCCGATGCGGCCGACGCGACCCAGCCGCAGCGCGATCGGATTCATTCAGTAGGTTCATCGATCGCGCCGCCCGGCCCGATCCATTTCGCGACTCCATCACACAACGCCGAATCACAATCGTTGCAAAGGAAATCACGTGCCGTGAACCGCGCCGCGAACGCGGGCCCGCCTACGGAGCGTTTCCCGGCAGACCCGATGCATGGACGGTTGTTGAACAGATGATGTCGCCGCTTTCTCCCGCGTTGTTCGCCTTCGCGCGCCCCAACGCGATCCGTTACACCGTGGCGATGGCGCGGCTGGCGCATTTCGCCATCGCCGCCGGCGTGGGCCTGTTGGCGCTGTCGTTGTTCCAGGACGATCCGATGGCGCTGTTCGGCGAGCATCTGGCCTTGTCGTTGCTGGCCGGATTGCTGTGTCTGTTGGTGTTCCAGACCCTGGACCTGTACGGCCACCAGATGTTCAGTCATCTGCTGCTGATCCGGCGGGTGTTTTTCGCCTGGTCGGCCGCGTTCGCCCTGGTCATGACCCTGCACGGGTTGTTCCGCGCGCTGTCGCCGTTGCCGCCCAAGACTTTGGCGGTGTGGTATCTGCTCGGGCTGGGGTTGTTCGTGCTCAGCCGTCTGGTGATGCTGTGGTTCTTCCAGCGCCGGATCCGGCAGGGGCATTTCATTCAACGCTCGGTGATCCTGGGGATGACCGAGAACGCGCTGCGTCTGGCCGAGCAAGTGCATCACCGCGCCGACGTGGCGTCGGGGCTGATCGGTTACATCGACGACCGCCGTTCCCATCGCCTGAGCGAAACCCCGCCGCCGGAACTGCCGCGCTTGGGCGACATCGGCGCGCTGGAACAACTGATCCGCGACGGCCGGGTCGACCAGGTGCTGGTGGCCTTGCCCGCGCAGGCGCAGGGCCGCAACGAAGCCCTGGCCCAACGCCTGCGCCGCCTGCCGGTGCAGGTGCTGCTGATTCCGGACATGACCACCTTCCGCTTCGCCCACCGGCGGATGGTGCCGATGGGCGGGGTGCCGATGTTCGTCGTCGCCGAACCGCCGCTGCAGGGCTGGGCGCCGCTGCTCAAGCGTTGCGAGGATCTGGTGTTGTCGGGACTGGCGCTGCTGGCGCTGGCGCCGTTGATGCTGCTGATCGCGCTGGCGGTGAAGCTGGATTCGCCCGGCCCGGTGTTGTTCCGGCAAAAGCGCTACGGCTACAACCACCGTTTGATCGAGGTCTACAAGTTCCGCTCGATGCATCACCATCTGCGCGACGATCACGCCGATCGCCAGACCGGCCGCGGCGATCCGCGGGTGACCCGGGTAGGGCGCTTCATCCGCAAGACCAGCCTGGACGAATTGCCGCAACTGTTGAACGTATTCGGCGGCAGCATGTCGATGGTCGGCCCGCGCCCGCACGCGACCGCGACCAAGGCGGCCAATGTGCTGTTCGAAGACGCGGTCGAGGAATACGTGGCCCGGCATCGGGTCAAGCCGGGCATCACCGGGCTGGCCCAGGTCAACGGCTATCGCGGCGAGACCGACACGCTGGAAAAGATCCAGAAGCGGGTCGAGTACGACCTGGAATACATCGAAAACTGGTCGCTGTGGCTGGACCTGTCGATCCTGCTGCGCACGGTGCCGGCGGTGCTGTCGACGCAAGCGGCGTACTGAGAATCGCGGGTCGGTTCATCGAGTTCATGCAGGCGCGCCCAGCGCCACGCCGCGTCTACGGCGCCGTGACATTTGCTCCTTATAATGTGATTCAAGTCACATATTTACCGGCTGGGTGGCGCCCCTAGGGCGCCCGGTTTACGCCTCCGGTCTGCACGACAATCCATATAAATCAATGCCTTGTGCGGAACTCCGCAGCAAGGCGCGTGGCTGGGGCGAAAGGATGACAGAGCGGTTCGCAGGGGCAGGGCCAGGCGCTGGCGGCGGGCACACGGTGGCGCGCGTTGTCGGCCGAGGTGGGATGCCGCGATCCGCGAACCGGGCTGGCGCCGTGTTTCGCCGGTTTTGTGTTTGCGCGGCGTTGGCCTGGACCGCGTTCGCGCCGCTGCATGCGCAAGACCGCACCCGCGACGACGGCGCCGCCGCCGACGCGCAAGCCGCGATGAACTTGTCCGCGCGCGCCGCGGATGCGGGCGCCGGCGACTACCGCATCGCGCCCGGCGACGAACTCGCGCTGAAATTCTTCTACGCGCCCGAACTCAACGAGGTCGCGACCGTGCGCCCCGACGGCCGGATCCATCTGCAATTGGTCGGCGAAGTCCGCGCCGCCGATCTGAGCCCGGCGCAGTTGGCCGCCGCGCTCAAGAACGCCTACGCCACCAACCTGCGCCATCCGGAGGTGGCGGTGGAGGTGCAGAAGGGATTCGCGCGTCAACAGGTGTTCGTCGGCGGCGAAGTCGCCCATCCCGGCGCCCAGCCGCTGTTGCCGTCGCTGACCCTGATGCGCGCCTTGATCGTCGCGCAAGGGCTCAAGGACAGCGCGGCGGCGCGGCGGGTGGTGATCCTGCGCCGCGCGCCCGACGGCAAGCCGCAGGTGATCAAGGTCGACGTCGCCGCGCAGGCGCGCCGCGGCGCCGACGAAGTCAACGATCCCTTGCTGCAACCATTCGACGTGGTGCTGGCGGTGCCCTCGAACGTGTCGCGCTTGAACAAATGGATCGACCAGTACGTGCGCCGCAACCTGCCGGTCAACGTCGGCTTCTCCTACGACCTCAACGACAACCGGTCGGGCTATTGATGGACAAGGTCTTTCAGGACGATGCCGACCCCGCGCCGCGCGCGCGTCCGGCGCCGGCGTTTTCGCTGCGCGAATCGCTCGACATCGCTTTCCGCGACCGGCGCCGGATCGCGCTGACCTTCGCGGTCTGTTTCGCGCTGACCTTGCTGGCGGCGCTGTTGCCGACCTCGCGCTACGTCTCCGACGCCAGTCTGCTGGTGCGTCTGGGCCACGAGTATGTGTATCTGGCCGAGAGCGCCGACGGCAACGGCAACGGCGGCGCCACGCCGCTGATGTTCGACCGCACCGAAGCGATGAGCGCGGAGACCGAAATCCTCGGCAGCCGCGATTTGATCCGCGACGTGGTCGCGCATGTCGGCCTGGGCCGGCTGTATCCGGCCATCGCCAAGCAGAGCGAAGACCCGCGCCGGCCCAAGCTCGATCAAGCGGTGCAGGCCTTCCGCGAAAACCTCGACGCGCGCCTGCTCAAGGGCGCCACCGTGATCCAGATCGGTTTCACCCATCCGGACCCGGCGATCGCGCAATCGGCGCTGCGGACCCTGGTGCAGACCTACCTGGAGCGTCGGCGGGCGATTTTCTCCGACGGCCAGGTGCGGTTCCTGCAAGGCCAGCTCGGCGAAGTCGACAAGCGGTTGAAACAGGCCGAACTGCAGTTGACCGGGTTCAAGCAGGCCCACGGCATCGTCAATTACGACCAGCAGATCAGCCTGTTGCTGCAGCAGGGCAACGATCTGGAAACCCGCCTCAACGAAACCAGCCAGCAAGCGCAGACCGCCAACGCGCGGGCCAAGACCCTGACCCGGATCGCCAGCAAGACCCCGGCCAATCTGGTCCAGTACAGCGAGACCCTGGGCGATCCGCAGGTGCCGCGCCAGCTGCTGGATTTGCAGCTCAAGGAACAGAACCTGCGCTCGCGCTATCTCGACGACAACCCGCTGGTGGTCAACGCCAGCAAGGACGTGTCCACCGCCGAGTCGTTCATCCGCCAGCAGCGGCGGGCGCCGCCGACCACGGTGCGCACCGGCCGCAACCCGGTGCGCGAAGCGGCGGAGCTGGATCTGCTGCGGGCGCAATCGGATGAGTCGGCCCTGGCCGGCAGCCGCAAGGCCTTGCAGGAACGCCTGACCCAGTTGCGCAAGCGCGGCGCCGAACTGACCCGCCAGCAGAGCGAACTGGCGGCGCTGAGCCGCGAGCAGAAACTGCTGGAAGACAGCTACGCCAACTACGCGCGCAAGCTGGAAGCCGCGCGCATCACCGAAGCGCGCGATCAGAAGCAGCGCACCACCGTCAGCGTGCTGCAAGCGGCCAGTTGGCCGCTCAAGCCCAAGAGCGTGCGTCTGCCGATTCTGGCGATCGGTTTCTTCGTCAGTCTCGGCGCGGCCTTGCTGGTGGCGTTCCTGTCGCAGGCGCTGCGCAGCAGTTTCCAATCGCCCGAACAGCTCGAACGCGGCCTGGGGCTGCCGGTGCTGGCGACGATGCCGCGAGTGCAAGGCTGATGCCGGCGCGGGCCGACGCCGCGATCGGATTCGGCATCGGCCGTTGCGCGCTGTTGTGGCTGCTGCTGATGGTCTGCGGCGGCGCCGATGCGCTGACGTTGCAGCGTGGGGTCAACCTGAGCCGTTGGTTCGAAGCCAGCGCCGGTGCGCCGGTGGAAGCGGCGGAACTGCAAATGCTGCGTCGCGCCGGTTTCGACCACGTGCGCATTCCGGTCGATCCGACCGCACTGGGTTGGTCGCCTGAGCGCGGCGCGCGTATGGACGCCGCGCCGCGCCTGCGCGCCGCGGTCGACGCCGCGCTGGCGGCAGGGCTGGACGCGATCGTGGATATGCATCCCAACGAAGCGACCAAGCAGGCGATCGAGAACGATTCGGCCGTTGCCGACGCGTATCTGGCGATGTGGACGCGTCTGGCCGGCGAGTTCAAATCGCTGCCGACGCAGCGGGTCGCGTTCGAACTGCTCAACGAGCCGGGTTTTTACGGGATCGCCGGCGGCTTTCGCTGGAGCCGTTATCAACAAAGGCTGGTGCGGGCGGTGCGTGCGGTCGCGCCGGAGCGGGTGTTGATCATCAGCGGCCGCAAGGGCGGGAGCCTGGAAGGGCTGGTCGAACTCGACCCGCTCGACGACCCGCATCTGATCTACAGCTTTCACTACTACCTGCCGTACATCTTCACCCACCAGGGCGCGAGCTGGATGCAGGGCGACCGCTGGACCACCGCCGGCCATTGGCGCAGCGTGCGCTATCCCGCACCGCTGGCGCGCAAGCAGTTGCCGCGCACCGACGGCAAGGTAGAGTTCGAGCGCGCGCGCGATGAGCTGACCGAGTATTTCCAGGACGGCTGGAACCGCGAACACATCGCCGCGCAATGGCAGCCCTTGCGCGACTGGGCGGCCAAACACCGCGTCCGCGTGCATTGCGGCGAATTCGGGGTGATCCGCGAAGGCGTCGATCCGGTTTCGCGCTATCGCTGGATCGCCGACGTGCGCGCGCTGGCCGAAGCCGAGGGCTGGGGCTGGTCGGTGTGGAACTACGCCGACGATTTCGGCATCGCCGACAACAGCAACACCGACGGCCGGCCGCGCGGCGCGCTGGAACCGGCGGCGTTGCGGGCTTTGGGCCTGAATCCGGAGGCGCGATGAGCGCGGCCCGTGTCGCTGCGCTGCGGGCCCGCGCCGTCGCGGTCGATGGCCAGCGTTTGCAACGCGCCAGCGCGGCGCTGGCCGGGCTGGCCCTGGCCGTGTACCTGACGGTGTCGCCGGCGTTGCTGACCGTGCTCGGCATTCCGTACGACGCGCCCTACGGCAGCTTCGTGTTCAAACTGCATCCGGGCGATTACCTGTTGGCCGCGGCGTTGATGTGTTCGTTGGCCGGGCAGGGTAACCCGCTGAGCGAACTGTTGCGGCGCTTGCGCATGCAGCCCTTGCTCAGCGCGTACTGGATCGCGATGAGCCTGGCCTTCGGTTACTCGCTGCTGCGCCACGGGCCGTCGGGTTCGGCGTTCTTCATCGATACGTTGATGATGCCGGTGGCCTTGGCGCTGGTGATGATCCGGCTGGACGCCGCGCAGTGCCGCGGTCTGTTGCGGCTGATGCTGGCGCTGTTGATCGCCAACGCGGTCCTCGGCCTGCTGGAGGCCGCGTCCGCGCGCCATCTGATTCCCTACACCGTGGCCGGCGGCGTGCCGGTGATCGAAGACAAATTCCGCGCCACCGCCTTGCTCGGCCATCCGCTGGAGAACGCGCTGCTGACCAGCATGCTGCTGCTGGCGACGCTGGATCTGCCGATGTCGCTGTTGCGGCGCGCGGCGCTGTGCGGCTTGTCGATCCTGGCCTTGCTGGCGTTCGGCGGACGCACCAGTTTCCTGCTGACGGTGCTGGCCTTGCTGGCGTATGCGGCGCCAGTGCTGTGGCGCGGTTTGCTGGCCGGGCGCTACGGCTATCTGCACATCGTCGGCGCGTTGTTGGCGGCGATGATCGCGGCGCCGGTGGCGATCGCCGGCGTCTGGAGCAGCGGCCTGGGCGCGCGCATCTTCCAGGGCCTGTACTTCGACGGCAGCGCCGCGGTGCGGCTGCGGATTTTCTCGGTATTCGACTACCTGGACGGCTACGACATCGCCTTCGGCATTTCGCCGCAGCAGATTCAGGACCTGTCGGCGCGGATCGGCCTGTCGCAGAACCTGGAGGCGATCGAGAACTTCTGGTTGTTCATGCTGCTGCAACTGGGCGCGCCGGTGTTCCTGGCGTTCGCCATCGGCCTGGCCTGCGGGCTGGGCTGGCTGTGGCGGCGCACCGGCGTCGGCGGGCGCTGGGCGCTGGCGGTGTTTGTGATCACCGCCTCGACCACCAACTCGCTGGCGTCCAAGACCAGCGCACTGACTTTGCTGTTCGCGCTGCTGTGCGCCGTCGCCGGCGCCCGCCGCGGCGATGCGCGCCCGCGCGCGTCCCTTCTTCCGCGTCACGGAGTAAACGCATGACTCGTTTGTCCGTCACCAGCGCTCACGACGGTTGGCAGATCGCGCCGCCGCGGCCGTACCGGGTCTTGCACCTGATCAACGGCGAGCACTACGCCGGCGCCGAACGGGTGCAGGATCTGCTCGCCCTGCAACTGCCGCGGTTCGGTTGGGTGGTGGATTTCGTCTGCCTCAAGCGCGGCGTGTTCGAGCGCGTGCGCGAGGCCGACACCAGCCGGGTGACCACGCTGACGATGCGCTCGCGCCTGGACATGGCGCCGGTGCGCGAACTGGCGCGGCTGTTGCGCGAAGGCCAGTACGACGTGCTCAACACCCACACCGTGCGTTCGGCCCTGATCGGTCGGTTCGCCGCGCAGCGCGCCGGCAAGCCGATGGTGCATCACGTCCACAGCCGCACCGATCGCGATACCGACAACGCCATGCGCAACCGCATCAACAGCGCGATCCAGGGCTTCAGCCTGCGCCGGGTCGAGCGGCTGATCGCGGTCTCGCACGGCACCGCCGACTACCTGCGTTCGATCGGTTACGACGACGACAGCATCCGGGTGGTGCCCAACGGCGTGCCGGTGGCGGCGGCGCCGCGCGATTGGCGCGCGCCGGATGCGGACTGGGTGTTGGGCATGGTCGCGCTGTTCCGTCCGCGCAAGGGCGTGGAAGTATTGATCCAGGCGCTGGCGGCGCTGCGCGCGGGCGGCTACCCGGTGCGTCTGCACGCGGTCGGCGGTTTCGAAAGCGAGGCCTACCGGCAACAAGTGCTGGCCTTCGCCCAGGCGCAAGGCGTGGCCGAGCATATCCACTGGACCGGCTTCACCCGCGACATCGCCGCCGAGTTGGCGCGGATCGATCTGTTCGTCCTGCCCAGTCTGTACGGCGAAGGCCTGCCGATGGTGTTGATCGAAGCCTTGGCGGTCGGATTGCCGGTGGTGGCCACCGCCAACGAAGGCATCCCCGAAGTATTGGCCGACGGCGGCGCCGGAACCCTGGTGCCGCCCGGCGACGCGCAGGCCTTGACCCGCGGATTGGCGGCGATGATCGACCAGCCGCAACGCGCGCAGGCGCTGGCCCGGGCCGGATTGCGGCGGCAGCGCGAGCGTTACTCAGACACGGTGATGGCGCGTCAGGTCGCGGCGGTGTATCGCGAAGTGCTGCACGGGGAGGGCGCGTGAGCGACGCTCATGACTTGGCCGGGATCGGCCGCCTGTTGAGTCGGTTGCGGATTCTCGCCAATGCCGCCTCGCAACAGAAACTGCTGGACCGGTTGGCCCGGCCGCGCGCGCCGACGGTGGTGTCGTTCCTCAACCAGCACGGATTCAATCTGGCCTGGACCGATCCGGCCTTCCGCGAACGGCTGCTGCGCAGCGATGTGTTGCTGCGCGACGGCGTCGGCGTCGCGCTGGGATTGCGGTTGTTGGCGCGCGATCCCGGACTCAACGCCAACGGCACCGACCTGATTCCGAAAATCGTCGCCGCCTACGCCGGCAGGCGGGTCGCCTTGATCGGCACGCGCGAACCTTATCTCGAGCAGGCCGCGCGCTACTTGCGCGAGCAAGGCGCCGACGTGGTCTGCGCGCTCGACGGCTTCGGCGATCAAGCGCGTTACCTGCCCGCGGTAAGCGCGGCGCGTCCGGATCTGGTGATCCTCGGCATGGGCATGCCCAAGCAGGAACGCATCGCCGCCGAGCTCGCCGCCGCTGCCGACAGACCGATGCTGATCGTCAACGGCGGCGCGATTCTGGATTTTCTCGCCGGCCGTTTTCCGCGTGCGCCGCAGTGGATGCGCCAGGCGCGGCTGGAATGGTTGTACCGCCTGGGTCGCGAACCGCGCCGTCTGTGGCGCCGCTATCTGCTCGGCGGCGGCCAATTCATCGCCCGGGTGGCGCGCCTGGGCTGGAGCAGCGACCTGGATTCCGCCGCGGCCGCCCGGTCCGCCGACACCGATACCCCTTTGCCTGAGATCGCCGCGATGAACCCGCAAACGCCGCCCTTGTTCGCCCAGACCGATGCGAGCGTGACCCAGTTGCTGCACCGGGTCGATGCGAGCATGGGCGAGACGCGCGAGCGCATCGTCCAGTTCGTGGCCGCGCGCTCGGGCGAGGGCACCAGCACCTTGGCCTACAGCTACGCCTGCGCCTCGGCGCGGTTGGGCAAACGGCGGGTATTGCTGCTGTCGGACGATCTGGACGGCGAGACTGCCGTCGCAAGTCTGGCCGGCACGGCGTTGGGTACGGATGCACCGCCGATCGCCAGCAGCGCCGTGGGCACGGTGAGCTTCGCGCGTCTGTGCGATCCCGAACGCAGTTACCAGGACAACTACGCCGCGCTCGGCGAGTCCGCCGCGTGGTCGGCATTGGCCGAGGCCTTCGATGAAATCGTGGTCGACGCGCGGCCGCCGTTCGCGCTGGCCGCGGCCCGGCACGCCGCCGGGGTGATCGTGGTGGTCGAGGCCGAAGTCACCCGTGCCTCGCTGCTGCGCAAGCTGCTCGACGATCTGTCCGCGGTCGAGGCGCGCGTGCTCGGCTCGGTCTTGAACAAACACCGCTCGCACCTTCCGTATGCCCTGCATGAGCGACTTTGACCCGAGCGCACCGCCGGTGCGAGTCGCGCTGTTGCTGCCGGAGGCGGATTGCCGGGTTTGGCAGCAGCGCATCGCCGCCGCGTTGAACGGATTGCCGGATACCGAGGTGCGGATCGTGCGGGTCGCGGCGACCCACGCGGCCGACGCGCAATGGCGGCGATGGCGCAACACCATCGCCGAACTCGGCGCGGCCGAGCCCGCATCGGTCGACCACGCTGGCCTGGGCGAGGTCTGGGACGCGGTCATCGATCTGGCCGGCATCGCCGAACTGGCGCCGTGGCGCGCTCGCAGTGCGCGCGGGGTGTGGCAGTTGCTGGATTCGCAAGGCGGCCATCTGGCCGCGGCCTATCCCTGCCATGCCTCGATCACCTCGGGGCAGGGCGGCGAGTTGGCCCTGGTCCGCGACGGCGCGCAGGTGTTGGACAGTGCGCGTTTCTTCGCCGATCCGTACTACCCGGCCTCGTTGGGCCAGGCCTATCGCAGCGCGGAAATCCTGCTGTGCGCGGCGGTGCGGGAACTGGCCCGGCCGGCGGGTCCGCAACCCGTCGCCGCGTTCACGCCGCAACCGCGGGCCGGTTCGCTGAGCCGCGCCTTGCACGGCCTCAGGGGCCGCGCCCTGGCGTGGCGGCGGCGGCTCAAAGCGCAATGGCTGAGCGAGAGTTGGATGATCGGCGTGGTCGACGCGCCGATCCAGGGGATGCTGACCGAATCGTTCCAATCGCGGATCCGCTGGCTCGGCGAACGCGGTCGCAGCGGCTATCGCGCCGATCCGTTCGGCCTGCCCGGCGATACCCGCCGGCTGTATTGCGAGAGCTACGACTACCAGGAAGGCTTCGGCCGGCTGGAAAGCCTGCGCCTGGATGAGCAGGACCGAATCGTCGAAGCCGCGCCGGCGGGCGTGCGCTTGCCCGGCCATCTGTCTTACCCGTATCTGTTCGAACACGACGGCGGCCTGTACGCGGTGCCGGAAACCGCCGCGCGCCGGCGCTGCGAGCTGTTCCGCATCGACCAGGCCGGGCACTGGCAGCCGGTGACGACGCTGCTGGAAGACGTCGCCGCGGTCGATGCCAGCCTGTTCGCCTGGGGCGGCCGCTTCTGGCTGGCCTATACCGATCTGGCCCTGGGAGCGTTCGACAATCTTTGCCTGAGCTACGCCGACGATCTGCGCGGGCCTTGGCAGCGGCACGCGCGTTATCCGGTCAAGCTCGATCATCGCAGCGCGCGCCCAGCCGGAACGCCGTTCGTGCACGAGGGCGCGCTGTATCGGCCGGCTCAGGATTGCGCCAGCGGCTACGGGCAGGCGGTGGTGCTCAATCGGGTCGACCTGTGCACGCCGCACAGCTATCGCGAGGAAATCGTCGCCGAGTGCCGGCCGGATCCGCGCGGCCTCAACCCGCACGGTTTGCACACGGTGTCGGCGTGGGGCGAGCGCACCTTGGTCGACGGCAAGCGGTATGTGTTCAGTCCGCGCGAACTGGGCCGCAAGCTGCGGCAACGCCGCGACCGGACGTTCGGGAGCGCAGGCCGGTGAGCGCTTCGGCTATCGGCGCCAGCGTGCGAACGGTGTTGTTGTATCTGCCGCAGCTCAAGGTCGGCGGCGCGGAAATATCGATGCTGCGTCTGGCCCAGGGGCTGCGCGCGCAAGGCGCCGAAGTGGCGATGGCGGTGCACCGCGCCGACGATCAGGCGCTGGCCTTGGCCGGCGATCTGGAACTGCTCTCGCTCGACGCCGAACGCACCCGCGCGGTGCCCGGACGCCTGGCCCAGCTGCTGCGCCAGCGCCGCCCGCAGGTGCTGGTGTCGGCGCTGACCCACAGCAATATCGTCGCGGTGCTGGCCGCGCGGTGGGCGCGGGCGGGAACCCGGGTGGTGGTGACCGAACACGCGCCGGTGTCGTCGATGCGGCAACTGGATCGTTCGCTGCGTTACCGCGCGACGCTGCGGCTGATGCCGTGGGCGTATCGCTGGAGCGATGCGATCGTGGCGGTGTCGCAAGGCGTGCTCGACGACATCGGTCCCGGTCTGATCGACCCCGGCCCCGGCGGGCGCCCGCGCACGGCGGTGATCGCCAATCCGGTGCTGCGCCAGGACTGGAGCGATCTGGCCGATGCGCCGCTGGACGACCCCTGGTTCCAGCCCGGCACCACGCCGGTGATCCTGTCGGTCGGGCGCTTGAGCCCGGAGAAGAATTTCGCCGGACTGATCCGCGCCTACGCCGGCCTGCGCCTGCCGATGCGGGTGCATCTGGCGATCATCGGCGAGGGGCCGCAACGCGAAGCCTTGCAGGCTCTGATCGATGAGTTGGGCTTGTGCGAGCGGGTGCGCCTGCTCGGTCAGCAAGCCAACCCTTACGCCTACATGCGGCGCTCGCGGGTGTTCGTGCTGGCTTCGTTGTTCGAGGGCTTCGGCAACGTGTTGATCGAAGCGATGGCCAGCGGCGCGCCGGTGATCAGCGCCGATTGCCCGGTCGGCCCGCGCGAGGTCCTGGGTGGCGGGCGTTTCGGCGCTCTGGTCGCGGTCGACGACACCGCGGCATTGACCGCGGCGATCGAACGCCAGTTGCAGCGTCCCAACGCCGTGGCCGAAGCGCGGGCCCAGGCGCACGCATCGGGTTTCACCGTCGAGCGCAGCGCCGCGCAGTATCTGGCCTTGTTCGACCGGATCGCGCCGCGCGTCTGACCACTGCGTCACTCGATCCGATCGCGCCGCGCGCCCACTTACCCCGTCATTCGATCCGATCGCGCCGCGCGCCCACTTACCCCGTCATTCGATCAGATTGCGCCGCGCGCTCGATTACCCCGTCATTCCGGCGAAAGCCGGAACCCATTTTGACTTTGCTCTCATCCATGCGAGCAGCAAACTGCACCACCGCATCGCTCAACCCGACCGCAGCGCCTCCAACCGCCGCCGCAACCGCGGCCGCTCCGCCAACCAACGCTTCAACCCATACCGCAACGCCAGATACCGACTACGCGGCAACCCCTTCCACGACAGCGCAACCGTGGAATCGAACAACTTCAACTGATCCGGCATAAACCCGCGCTTGTAAGCGTAATCGCCGATAGTGAAATCGAACCGGCGCACGCCCTGCGCATGCAACGCCGCCATGGTCCGCTCGATCACCAGCCGCCCCGGCGAACAATTGCGCCATTCGCCGGCCGCATTGCCGATCCGGATCATCGCGTACTCGCCGCCGCGGCGCAGACCGAGCAAGGCGGCGACGACTTCTTCGCCGGCCATCAACGCGGTCAGCACCACCTCGCCGCCGGCCAGCCCTTCTTCGATCAAGCGCCGGTAGAACTCGCGATACCCGGGCTCATCGAGAATATAGGCCCAGCCCTTGCCCGAAATCGCTGCGCGCTGGTGGGTTTCCAGCGCGTCCATGACCCGCATCGCGGCGTCCACATCGACGATCTGTTCCAGCCGCGCATCCGGATGCCGGGTGAACACCCGCCACGAGCGTTCCAGTTCCTTGCGATGGGTCTTTTCGCGGCTGAAACGCCACGCCTCGAAATCCTCGCCGACGATGGCCGGATTGCCGAACAACGCGGATTCGCGCGTGCCGGGCAGATGACGCAAGGGATTGGCGCGTCCGTCCACCTGCTCGGGCATCTTCTCCACGCTCCACAGATCGGCGCGCGGCAAGGCCCGGCGCAGCGCCTTGAACATCGCCTGCACCGAGGCCGGATCGTCGGGGCAGTCGCCGGTCCACAACGGCGCGGCGTAGTCGCTCACGCCGCAATCGGCGAACGCGATCCGGACCAGACCGTCGCGGGTTTCGCGGATCAAGGGCAGGGCCATCAACAGCCGGCCGTCGTCGCGGCGGGCGATGCTGACCAACAACGCTTCGCGGCCGGCCTGCGCGCCGAGGGTGGCGTACCACGCATCCAGCCACTGCGCGCTCTGGAACAGACTCAAGGTCGAACCGGCGCCGCTCCATTCGCGCCAGCGCGCCAACGCCGCGGCGATGTCGCGTTCGACCGCGACGGTGTAAGCGCGATGATCGGCGCTCACATCCGCGGCCCGTCGCCGAGATCGACGATGCGTCCGGGCCGCTCGGGATCGAGACGGAAATCGATCGGCCGCGCCGCGCGGCGCAGCGAGTTCAGACCGCCGCCGCGGCGCCACAGCGATTGCAGCGCGGCCTTGGCGTAGAACGACGGCCCGGCCAACTGGCGCGAGCGCGGCGCATGGCCGAACCAGCGGCGCAGGATGCCGTTGGCCATGTTGATCATGTGGCTGCGGCGGATCTCCTGGGTCCAGTATTCCAGGGTCATCGAGATGTTGAGACTGTCGTGGTTCTCGATCCGATGCGGCGAATTCAACGGCCAGAACAGGCCTTGCCCGGGTTCCAGGTCGAACACCGCCGCTTCGCTGTCGAATTCGGGCCGATAGCCCAGGCCGACTTCCAACTGGCTCAGCGCGATGTTCTCCAGGCCTTCGGCGCTGAGGAACGGCAACCGCGGCGGATAGATGTAGATGCGCTTGCGGCCGTGCAGTTGCAGCAGGCCCTGGCCGGGCAGATCGGCGTGGTAATACACCTGCGCGCCGGGCGAGGACACCAGCACGCCGAGGCGATGGTCGTAGCTCGACATCGGCGCCGCCAGCGCGCCGGCTTCGGCGAACAGGCCGCCCAGCACCTCGCCCAGGAACGGATCGAACTCATGGCCGTCGCGCAGGTTCAGCCACAGCCGGCCTTGCTCGATCGCGTCGAGCACGCGCTCGCCGTCGAGCCCGCCGAACTCGCCCTCGCGCCAGACCCGTTTGCCGTTGGCGCCTTGTTCGCCCATGTGCACGATCGAGTACTTCTCGCGCGGGTAGCGCCCGATCAATCCGGCGATCGCGCTTTTGGACAGGCGCGGATCGGTGTGCAGGCGATGTTGGAACAACAGCGGCGCTTGCTGCCATTGTCCGGGCGACTGCGCGCTCAGCGAGCTGAAAGGGGCGGTGGAATCCATGGCGTTCACGAGGTAGTAGAAAGGGAGGCGCGCAGGCGGCCCCAATGGCCGCGATAACTCAAGGCCAGCGTGGCCGCGTACACCGCGCCGCCGAGCGCGACCGCGCCGAGCAGCGCGGCCCAGCCGGACAGCGGCGGCAACAACGACAACGCCGCCGCCATCGCGGCGGTGGCCAAGCCGATCCGCAGCAGATGGGCGTAGGGCATCGGCATGCCGAGCCGGCGCACGGCGATATAGAACGACAGCGCCGCGCCGATGCTCACCGCCGCGAACGCGCCCCAGGCCGCGCCGCTCAGGCCCAGCGTGCGCAGGCCGATCGCCGCGCCGGCCAGAAACAGCACGGTTTCCAGCACATCGATGGCCAGCGTCCAGCCGGTCTTTTGCGCTAGCAGAAACGGTTGGTTGGCGAAGTGGCTGCGCAGGTTCTTGATCAGCCCGGCCAGGGTGGCGATCGGCAGGATGCTCAGGGTCGTGGCCAGATACGGCGCCGATACCGCCAGTTTCGACAGCGGCGCCGCCAATAGAATCAAGCCGGCCGCGGTCGGCCACAGCACCGCGCACAGCAAGGCGCCGTTGAGCGCGAGTTGTTCGAGCGCGCGGTGTTTCTCGCCGTTGGCTTCCAGGCGCAGCGCGATCGGAAACGCCGCCGCGGTCACCAGCATCGCGGCGAACGCGCAGGCGCGCTGGCCCAGGGTCCAACCGACCGAAAACAGCCCGACCGCGGCGATGCCCAGGCCGTGCTCGACCACGAAGCGGATGCCGTTGCCCGGCACCCAGGCCAGCACCCCGCTGATCGCCAGCGGCAGGCCGTACACCGCGATCCTGCGCGCCAGCGCCGGGTCGGGGCGGGCGGGGCGCAAACGCAAACGCAGGCTGGGCACGGCGAACAACAGCGACAGCGTTTGCGCGATCGCATACGCGGTCAGCACCTGGGTCGGCCCGATTTGCGCCGGCCCCTTCGCCATCAGGCTGGCCCAGGTCCAACCGATGATCAGCCCGCCCAGCGGCCCGATGGTTTGCAGCGCGGTGTACACGCCGATCTTCTGCGCGACCTTGGCCCGTTCGGCCAGGTGGGTGCAGTACGAGCGGGTCAGGGCGAACACGAACAAGGTCAGCAGCACGCCCGGATCGGGCCAGTGGTGGCCGACATACGCCAGCAAGGCCAGCAGCGTCGCCGACTGCAGCACGGCATTGGCGAAGAACACCCAGGTCTCGATCGCGTCCATGCGTTCGCGCTCGGCGCGGTCGGCGCCGGGCAGAAAACGCAACAGGAAGTAGGACCAGAACGCCAGGAACAGCAGGTACACCGCTTCCTGCGTCGCCAGCGCCAGGGTGAACAGACCGAACTCCAGCGGGTCCAGCCAGTGCGTCCACAGCACGATCGCCGCCAACTGCGCGAGCGGGCCCAGCAGTTGCGCGGGCAGGTACAGAACGGTTTGGCGAATCAGCATGCCGGCTCCTTGGCGACGGCCGCCGCGACGCCGGCGAGGCCGGTCGTGCGGGCGGTGGCGGCGATGGGCCGGTGGGATGTCCTATGCGGCCGTTTCATTCATAAATCTGAAGAAATTTAAGTGATTAGCGTCACAATATTTCGCGTGGCGCATCCTCCCACGGCGGCCACGGCAGCGACAAGCATTGGCGCTAGAAAGCGCTGAAATCGCTTCAGATTCGAAGGAATTTCATGACATTTCCTTCACCTGGGCGCGCCGTCCGCAGGGTGTTTCGGCCGATCGCCCGGATCGCGCGTTCGCCGCGCCCGGCGTTTCACCGCGGGTTCACGCCGACGTTGGATACGGCGATGCGGCTGACGCAGGTTGGCTGATCGACGAATGGCGGGTGCGGCACAAACCCGCACCCAAAGCCGCGCCGAAGCATCGATGCCATGACATCGAAAGCATCATCGGATCTGCCCGCGAGCGGCATCGCCACAGGCCCGGAACCCGCGCCGCGTCGCGGCTGCCCGCGTTCGAACCGGATGCGCTGCGATGCGGCCCGGGGCCTGGGGCGGCCGAGCCCGATTCGCATCGCGGCAGTCCGACCGCTCGCGTGGCTCGATTGCGTTCACGGTCCGGGTGGCTGCCGGCCGCGTGCCTGATCGGACTAATAATCAGGCAACAACAACATTTACAGATACTTTGAAGGCATGTTTAACGTGTAAATTAACCCTGCGGCCGGTCTCGATCCGGTTGCCTGAAACCGACACCGCGGACACCGCTGTTTCGGCCGGGGCAGCCGCCGGGAAACGACAAACAGCAGTACCCGCTTCCGACAGCGTTCCGCGCCGCAATACCTCCGGCATCGGTGCGCGACGCGCACCGGTGTCTGGACAAAGACTTTCGTTCATCACCAGGACCGGTTATGCCCAACATCACGATCCGCCAGAGAATCATCCTCAGCTTCGCGGTCATCGTCGCGGTGATGCTGGTGATGGGCGGCATTTCCCTGCAACGCCTGCAAAAGATCCAGAACGAAGAAAACCAGTTGCGGCAGGCCTTCATTCCCGGTCTGCATATCTCCGGCAAGATCGAAACCGAGTGGCATGCCTATTACACCGCGCTCAACGGCCTGACCTCGTCCAAGCCGGAAAAGCGCGCCGACGCGGTGCTGCGTTTGAACGAGCGCCGGGTGGCGTTTCAGACTGCGATGAACCGTTATCGCCCGACCATCGTGGAAACGGTGGACCAGCGCAATTTCGACGCGCTGGATCAGCTGAGCACGAAGATGTTCGCGTTGCAGTCCGAACTGGCCGCCGCCGGCGATGTCGATTCGCTGTCGGTGCAGCCGATGCTGCAAGCGCGGGCCACGCCGATGTTCGCCAAGGCCGCCGATCTGGTGGAGTGGTTGATCGACTACAACTTCCGCCGCGCCACCGAATCGGGCAACCGCATCGACGGCGCGGTGCAGGACGCGCGGATCGGCATCGGCACCAGTTTCGGCGTGGCCTTGTTGATCGCCGGCCTGGCCGGGTTCTATCTGCTGCGCTCGGTCACCCAGCCGCTGGATCTGCTGACGCGCGCCTCGGAAGTGATGGCCAAGGGCGATTTCAGCCGCCGCCTGAGTTTCAACCGGCGCGATGAATTCGGCGCGGTCGCGCAAGGCTACGACCGCATGAGCAGCGATTTGTCCGAACTGGTCGGGCAGATCCAGACCTCGGGCATCCAGGTCAATTCCTCGATCAACGAAATCACCGCGACCTTGCGCGAACAGCAGGCCACCGCCGCGCAGATCGCCGCCACCACCACCGAAATCGGCGCGACCTCGCGCGAGATCGCCGCGACTTCGAAAGAACTGGCGCGGGCGATGGGCGATGTCGCCGGCAGCGCCGAGCAGACCGCCTCGCTCGCCGGCCACGGCCAGGAAGGCGTGGCGCAGATGGAAGAAACCATGGGCCGGATGATCGACGCCACCGCGGCGATCAGCGGCAAGCTGGCGGTGCTGGCCGAGAAGGCCAGCAACATCAGCCAGGTCGTCACCACCATCACCAAGGTCGCCGATCAGACCAATCTGCTCTCGCTCAACGCGGCGATCGAAGCGGAGAAGGCCGGCGAGTACGGCCGCGGCTTCTCGGTGGTGGCGGTGGAAATCCGCCGCCTGGCCGATCAGACCGCGGTGGCGACGCTGGACATCGAACAAATGGTGCGCGAGATCCAGTCGGCGGTGTCCGCCGGCGTGATGGGCATGGACAAGTTCTCCGAGGAAGTCCGCCGCGGCACCGGCGATGTGCAGCAAGTCGGCGGGCAGTTGTCGAAGGTGATCGACCACGTCCAGGCGATGGTGCCGCGCTTTGAAACCGTCAACGAAGGCGTGCAGGCGCAGGCCGCGGGCGCCGAGCAGATCAATCTGGCCCTGGTCCAGCTCAGCGAGGCCGCGCAACAGACCGTCGACGCGCTCAAGCAATCCAACCAGGCCATCGACGAATTGCATCAGGTCAGCGCCGGGCTGCGCGACGGCGTGTCCAAGTTCAAGCTGCAGGCCTGATCGATCCGTGGCCGAAGCATCGTCCGCTCGGGAGAACGACGCCGTGTTGTTTCTCGTCTTCCATCTGGACCGGGACCGCTACGCCATCGAGGCGGCGCGGGTGATCTCGGTGCTGCCGCTGGTGGAGACCAAGGCGATTCCGCGCGCGCCCGAAGCGGTGGCCGGCTTGTTCGATTACCGCGGCGAACTGCTGCCGCTGATCGATCTGTGCCGGATCGCGCTGGGCCGCGCCGCGCGGCCGGTGCTGAGCACGCGCATCATCGTCGCCGAATACCGCGACAGCGCGGGCCGGCCGCGCAAGCTCGGTCTGATCGGCGAGCAAGTGCTGCAGACCGTGCGTCTGGCCGAGGCCGACTTTCAGGAGTCGGGCGTGGACCACCCCGACACCGCCTATCTCGGGCCGGTCGCGGCCGATGCGCGCGGCGCGTTGCAGCGGGTGCGGATCGAGCATCTGCTGCCCGAGTCGCTGTACGAACTGCTGTTCCAGCCGAGGACGGCGGACGCATGAAGTTGAGCGGTTTCCAGCAATGGCTCAAGGACACGATGGGACTGGACGCGAGCACGATCGGTCCGACCATCGTCGAGCGTGCGGTGCAGCGGCGGATGGCCGCCTGCGGCCGCGCGGACCTGGGCCAGTATTGGCAACTGTTGCGCGACTCGGCGCTGGAGCAGCAGGAGCTGATCGAAGCGGTGGTGGTGCCGGAGACCTGGTTCTTCCGCGACAACCAGGCCTTCGCGGCCTTGGCGCGCAATTACGACCCGCTGTGGGCGGCGACCCGGCCGGCCCAGCGCCTGCGTCTGCTGAGCCTGCCGTGCTCGACCGGCGAAGAACCCTACACCATGGTGATGGCGCTGCAGGACGCGGGATTCCCGCTCGAACGCCTGGACGTGGAAGCCATCGACATCAGCGAGCGCGCCTTGAGCAAGGCGCGTCAGGGCCGTTACGGCAGCAATTCGTTCCGCGGCCGCGAACTGGAATTCCGCGAGCGCCATTTCGAGGCGACCGCCGAGGGTTGGCAGTTGCCCAAGTCGATCCGCTCGCGGGTCAATTTCAGTCAGGGCAATGTGCTCGACCTCGGCTTCCTGCCGGGCGAGTCGCTGTACGACGCGATCTTCTGCCGCAATCTGTTGATCTACTTCGACGCGCAGACCCAGTTGCGCACGGTCGAAGTGCTGCGGCGACTGTTGCGGCCCGACGGGTTGTTGTTCGTGGGGCCGTCGGAGGCGAGTCTGCTGCTGTCGCTGAATTTCGTATCGGCGCAGTTCCCGATGGCGTTCGCGTTCCGCAAGGCGCCGGCGCGGGCGGTCGATGCGCCGGCCGCGACGGCGTCGGTACGCGCCATCGCCGCGCCGACGCAGCCCCGCGCGGCCGCGCCGTTGCGTAAACCGATCGCGCCGCTGCGGCCGACGCCGGCGCGACCCGCGGCCGCCGCCGCGGCGAGCGTCGATGAGAGCCTGCTCGATCAGGCCCAGACCCTGGCCGACAACGGCCGCCTGGCCGAAGCCTTGGCCGCCTGCCGAAAGTATCTGCAAGCGCACGGACCGTCCGCGCGCGCCTTGTATCTGAGCGGGCTGATCGACAGCGCCAGCGGACGCGAGCGCGAGGCCGAACAGCATTTCCGCAAAGTCCTGTACCTGGAACCCTGCCACGAAGAGGCGTTGATGCATCTGGCGTTGTTGCTGGAAACCCGCGGCGACGCGGCCGGCGGGCGCGTGCTGCGCACCCGCGCCGAACGTTGCCGCGGCGCCGCCGCGGTAGGCCGGCGGCCATGAGCGAGGTGCCGATGAGCGGCGACAACAACGATGCCTCGCACAGCGCGGTCGCGCGCCTGCTCGGCCGCGCGCCCGACCGCGGCGAACTGCAGTCGGCGACCCGGCACGTAGCCACGCGCGAAGCCGACCTGCGCTCGCTGACCCATACCCTCTTCGTGTTCCGCCTGGGCAACGAGTGGCTGGGCTTGCCCGCGGCGGTCGCCGACGAAGTGATCGAACCGCGCGCCATCCACGGCCTGCCGCACCGCCGTGAAGGCGTGGTGCGCGGTCTGGTCAATGTGCGCGGCCAGCTCACCGTCTGCGTCGCGCTGGAGGCGCTGCTGCATCTGGAAGCCGCCGCCGAGCGCGTCGACCCGCGGCGGATGCTGCTGAGCAAACGGCTGGTGGTGTTGTCGGCGAACGGCCAGCGTCTGGCGTTCGAGTCCGATGAGGTGCACGGCTCGCACCGTTACGACCCGGCCGTGGTCGGCAATGTCCCGGCCACCGTGGCCTTGTCCGGCTCGCCGTTCAGCACCGGCGTATTGAGCATGGACGGCGGACGCAGCGTGGGCCTGCTCGATATCGAACTGATGATCGGCGCGATCAACCGGCGGCTGGGATGAGTACAGGCAATCTCCAGGATTACTCGCTGCACGACCTGTTCCGGATGGAAGTGGAAGGGCAGGCGCAGGTGCTGACCGAAGGGCTGTTGGTGCTGGAAAGCCAGCCCGACTCGGCGGCCGAGCTGGAATCGTGCATGCGTGCGGCGCATTCGGTGAAGGGCGCGGCGCGCATTCTGGGCTTGTCGGCGGCGGTGGCGATCGCCCATGTGATGGAGGATTGCCTGGTTGCCGCGCAGGAAAAACGGCTGCTGCTCGACCACGCCGCGATCGACGCCTTGCTGCGCGGCGTCGACATGCTCAGCCGGATCGCCGCCACCCCGCCGGAACAGGCCGGACAATGGATGCGCGACGACGCGCCGCAAGCGCTGGCGTACTGCAACTTGCTCGCCCAGGCGCTGGCGTCCGAGCCCGGCGCGGCGCCGGTCGCCGAAGCCTTGCCAGTATCGCCGCCGGCGCCCGTACGCAACGAAAGCCGCGAAACCCGCGCCGAGACGCAAGGCGACGGCGAAGAACGGGTGCTGCGGATCACCGCGCGCAGCCTCAACCGTTTGCTCGGCCTGGCCGGCGAATCGCTGGTCGCTTCGCGCTGGCTCGATCCCTACATCCGCTCGCTGGAACGGCTGAAGCGGATCCAGCACGGCGGCGCGCAAACCCTGGACAAGCTCGCCGATCTGGCCAGCGTCGCGCGCGATCCGCGCGCGGTCGCCTTGCTGATGGAGGCGCGCTCGCTGGCGGCCGAATCGCAACGGCTGCTGGCCGAACGCGTGGCCCAGCTGGATCTGTTCGAACGGCGCAGCGCCAGCGTCGCCCATCGCATGTACGAAGAAGCCTTGTCCAGCCACATGCGGCCGTTCGCCGACGGCACCCAGGGTTTCAAGCGCATGGTCCGCGATCTGGCGCGCGAGTTGGGCAAGCAGGCGCGCCTGGAAATCGTCGGCGCCAAGACCCAGGTCGACCGCGACGTGCTGGCCAAACTGGAAGCGCCGCTGAGCCATCTGCTGCGCAATGCGGTCGACCACGGCATCGAGTCGGAGGCGCAGCGCGAAGCCGCGGGCAAGCCCGCCGTCGGCACGATCCGGCTGGAAGCGCATCACGTCTCCGGCCTGCTGGAAATCACCGTCGAAGACGACGGCGCCGGCATCGACCTGGAACGCATCCGCGCGATCGTGCTGGCCCGGCGTCTGGCCGACGAAGACACCGCGGCGCGGCTGAGCGAAGCCGAGTTGCTGGAGTTCCTGTTCCTGCCCGGTTTCACCCTGCGCGAGGTGGTCACCGAAATTTCCGGGCGCGGCGTCGGCCTGGACGCGGTCCAGGACATGGTCAAGCAACTGCGCGGCAGCGTGCGGCTGTCGTCGTCGCCGGACCACGGCTCGCGTTTCCAATTGCAGTTGCCGCTCACCACCTCGGTGTTGCGCGGGCTGGTGGTCGACATCGGCGGCGAAGCCTATGCCTTCCCGATGACCCAGGTCGCCTGCACCGCGCTGGTGCCGCGCGAGGACATCCAATGGCTGGAAGGGCGCCAGCACTTCCGCTTGAACGGCCGCCGGATCGGGCTGGTGTCGGCGACCCAGGTGCTCGGCGGCAACGACACTCAGGCCACCGAGGATCGCTTGCACGTGGTGGTGGTCGGCGGCGGCGCCGATCCCGAGTACGGCCTGGCCGTGGACGGTTTCCGCGGCGCCAACGAACTGGTGGTGCAGCCGCTGCCGCCGCAACTGGGCAAGATCAAGGACATCAGCGCCGGCGCCTTGCTCGACGACGGCACGCCGGTGTTGATCGTCGACGTCGACGACCTGCTGCGTTCGGTCGAACGGCTGGTCTCGACCGGCCGCTTGGCGCAACTGCGTTACCAGGACCACGCCCAGGCCGCCGCGCGCAAACGCGTGCTGGTGGTCGACGATTCGCTGACCGTGCGCGAGCTGGAACGCAAGCTGATCGAGAGCGGCGGTTATCAGGTGGAAGTCGCGGTCGACGGCATGGACGGCTGGAACGCGGTGCGTTCCGGGCATTTCGATCTGGTGGTCACCGACATCGACATGCCGCGCATGGACGGCATCGAACTGGTCGGGCTGATCAAGAAAGACGCGCGTCTGCGCGATCTGCCGATCATGATCGTGTCCTACAAGGACCGCGAAGAAGACCGCCGCCGCGGTCTGGAAGCCGGCGCCGATTTCTATCTGACCAAGGGCGGGTTCCATGAAGAGGCGCTGTTGCAGGCGGTGGTCGACTTGATCGGCGAGGCCGCCGCATGAGGATCGCCATCGTCAACGATCTGGCGCTGGCGGTCGAAGCCTTGCGCCGGGTGATCGGCCAGCGCCGCGACCACAGCATCGCCTGGACCGCGGCCAACGGCGAAGAAGCGGTCAAGCGTTGCGCGCAGGATCCGCCGGACCTGGTGCTGATGGATTTGCTGATGCCCGGCATCGGCGGGGTAGAGGCCACGCGCCGGATCATGGCGGCCAGCCCGTGCCCGATCCTGATCGTGACCGCCAGCGTCGGCGGCAACGCGCCGCTGGTGTTCGAAGCCATGGGTTACGGCGCGATGGACGCCACCGACGTACCCGCGCTGGGCCTGGGCGAGGACGGCGGCGGCAACGGCGGCGGGCGCGAGCTGCTGGCCAAGATCGATCTGATCGCCCGGCTGATCGGCGACACCCCGGCGCAACGCGCGGTCAATCCGCAGCCGCGCCGCGGCAACGCGCGGCGGCTAGTCGCCATCGGCGCGTCGGCGGGCGGCCCGGCGGCGTTGTCGGAACTGCTGTCCGGACTGCCGGCGAATTTTCCCGCCGCGCTGGTGATCGTGCAGCACATCGACGAAAAATTCGCCCTGAGCATGGCCGACTGGCTCAACCGTTTTTCGGCCAACCCGGTGCGGGTGGCCGCCCAGGGCGAGCGCCCGACCGCCGGCACGGTGCTGTTGGCCGGCACCAACGAACATCTGGTGTTGGAGCCCGACGGCACGTTGGGCTACACCCGCGAACCGGTGGAGCAGCCGTACCGCCCATCGGTGGATGTGTTTTTCGAAAGCGCGAACCGCGCCTGGACCGGCGAGATCGTCGGCGTGCTGCTGACCGGAATGGGCCGCGACGGCGCCAAGGGGCTGGAGACGCTGCGCCGCAGCGGCCACCACACCATCGCCCAGGATCAGGCCAGCAGCGCCGTCTACGGCATGCCCAAGGCGGCGGTCGAACGCGGCGCCGCGGTCGATGTCCTACCGTTGAACCGTATCGCCGCGAAGCTGCGCGAGCTGTTTGCAGATCACAGGAGTGTCTCCCCATGAGTGTTCCCCCCGTGAACCGTCACCTCGGGTTGCCGAGCGAACATCGGTTCGTGGTGCTATTGGTCGACGATCAGCCTTTCATCGGCGAGGCCGTGCGTCGCGCCATCGCCAAAGAGCTGGACATCGACTTCCACTACTGCAGTTCGGCCAGCGACGCGATCGCCATGGCCGAGGCGCTGAAGCCGACGGTGATCATGCAGGACCTGGTGATGCCCGACGTCGACGGCATGACCCTGGTGCATCTGTACCGGGTGCATCCCTCATTGCGCAACGTGCCGATCGTGGTGCTGTCGAGCAAGGAAGACGCGGCGGTCAAGAGCCAGGCCTTCGCCACCGGCGCGGCCGACTATCTGGTCAAGCTGCCCGATCCGATCGAGCTGATCGCGCGCATCCGCCACCATTCGCAGTCTTACCTGTATCACGTCGAACGCGATCTGGCTTATCAGGCGCTGCGCGAGAGCCAGCAGAAGCTGTTGGAAATGAACGAGACCCTGCGCCGCCTCAGCGACGTGGACGGGCTGACCGGGCTCAACAACCGGCGTTACCTGGATCAATACCTGGATCAGGAATGGCGCCGCGCCGCGCGCGACCGCTCCGAGTTCTCGCTGTTGATGATCGATGTCGACAACTTCAAGGTCTACAACGATCTGTACGGTCACCTGGCCGGCGACGAAGCGCTCAAGGCGGTGGCCAGCGAAATCCAGCAGTGCGCGCAGCGCCCGGCCGACGTGGCCGCGCGCTACGGCGGCGAGGAGTTCTCGTTGGTGCTGCCGTCGACTTCGGCCGACGGCGCGGCGCGGGTGGCCGAGCAGATTTGCGCGCGGGTGTTCGAACTGGCGATTCCCAACGAAGGCGCGCCGACCCAGCGCATCACCGTCAGCGTCGGCGGCGCGACCAGTTCGCAACGCGATGTGGGTTCGTACGAAGCGCTGCTGCAGGCGGCGGATCGGGCTTTGTACGATGCCAAGCGTTCGGGCAAGAACCGGGCGTTGATTTCCGAAGTTGGCTGACTAACCAGCCGTCATTCCCGCGAACGCGGGAATGACGAACGGGAAGCGCCGGCCGCGACTCGCGCGACCGGCACGTTGCCCGCGATCAGTGTTCCAGCACGCTGATGCTGGTCACGTACTGCGAATCCACCGTCCACGGCGAGGGATTGCCCACGCCCAAGGTCACCTGGATGGTCTTGCCGGCGATGTTGCCCAGATCGAAGTAACGCATCGGCACCAGCGCGCCCGGGCACCAGCTGCGCGGATTGCTGCTGTTGTTGTTGCGGAAGATCCCCGGATTGCCGCGCGGGCTGAATTGCTCGTAGCTGGCGCAATCGATCTTGGTGCTGAAGTTGGCCAACTGCGCGCCGTTGACCTTCACCGAGATGTTGGTGTTGGTGTATTCCTGCCCACCCGACGCGGCGCCGTAACCGGCGATGCTGACCGCCAGCGTGCCGATGCCGAGATTGGCGCTGTGCGAAACCGCCGGCGTGGCGATGTTGTCGTCCTTTTCCGAGGAGCGCGACAGCACGCTGACCACGTCGGGATCGCCGCCGGCGGTCAAGGCCTTGGTCGACACCAGCGCCAGCGAATACTTGAAACCGACCTCGGCGATGGCCGGATCGGTGACGCCGTGGTTTTCGCAGGCGTCGTCGCCGTACTGCGGATTGGAGCCGCCGCTGATGCCCACCCAGATATCGCGGTCGGGATTGGCGAGCGCCGCGGCGTACGGGTCCATCGGCGCGTCGGGATACACCCGGGTCGCCTTGGCGCCTTGCCACATGTCGCTGAAGGGCGAAATGAAATCGGTGAAGGTCACCCGCGGCGTGTCCACCGTCGGCGCCACGCCCTTGGGCATGCTGATGTAGAACGCCGAGGCGAAGCGGTCGTAGGGATCGCACTGGGCGTGATAGGTGATGCGCAGGGCGACGTCGTCGCCGATCTTGGCTTTGTCCGCATCGCTGAGCTTGCGCGCGAACTCGGTCCCGCGCTTCCACATCAGCAAGCCCGTCGGCGGCGTGTACGTGGTCGGCTCGGTGCTGCGGTAGATGCCGAATTGCGGCACCTGGTCGAGCACCTGCACCAGTTTTTCCGCGGCCGGCGGGGTGTCGTGGACTTCGAACTCGTAGATCCGCGCGGCGCTGTCGCTGCCCTGGGTCGGGGTGGTGATGTTGAGCCGCACATAACGCGCGGTGGCCGCGGCGATAGGGTGGGTGGTGGTGTTGGCGGTGTTGTTGCTGACCGTGACCGGCGTGGTCCAGCTCGAACCGTTGGCCGAGATCTGGATGTTGAAGTTCTTGCTGTTGAACGCAGCCGGCTCGCCGCCGCTGCCGGCGTGCTTGACGGTGAAGCTGGAGATCGACTTGCTCGCGCCCAGATCGACCTGCAACCACTTGCTGCTGGCGCTGGAGCAGAACTTGTCGCTGTTGCCGCCGCCGACGCTGCCGTTGAACGCCTTGGCCGGGCCTTCGTTGGCGTTGCACGCCGCCGAGCCGGTGGCGGCCTTGTTCAAGGCCAGATTGGCCGCCGGCGCGGTGCCGGCCAGGCCCAGGCAGGTGAGCACGCTGGCCGCTTGCAGCCATCGGATTCGGCGGGCGCGAGAACTCGCATGATGGGTCGATTGCATGGGAGGTCCTTTTCTTCTTGACGGAGGTGTGGAGCGTCCAATCGGCGCGATCGTCGCGATGACGAACGCGGTCGATCCGCGGGCGACGCCCGGAAACGGAACCTTTGCGTCAAGCCGGGTTTAGATCGATCCAATCCGAAGAGTAGGCCCGCGCTGGGCGAGATTCGCGCTGCACAGAACGGCTTGGATCGGAAAATGCGTGCGCACGTTCGCAAATCGCGAAGCCGGCCGAAGAGCGGGACCGTCCCGAAGCAGGCCGCACCGCGGCGCGAGCGATTCGCCAGGCATTGCCATCATTGAAGGGCGCCGGCGATTTGATGCGGTTAGACGCGATTGCCTAT
Source organism: Pseudomonas sp. CGJS7 (assembly GCF_036961695.1). Taxonomy (NCBI): domain Bacteria; kingdom Pseudomonadati; phylum Pseudomonadota; class Gammaproteobacteria; order Pseudomonadales; family Pseudomonadaceae; genus Pseudomonas; species Pseudomonas sp. CGJS7. Next base: position 101,525 of record NZ_JBAMDI010000006.1, read on the forward strand.
GCACTTGCCGCGCTTTCGCCGTTTCTTCGATTCGCGACCGCGTTATGGCGCATGGATGCGCGGAGGATGGCGCACACGCCGGAACGCACGCAGGCGCCGCGATCCGGCGGGCTTGGATTGTTTCGACAAGACACCGCCGCCGACGACATCCGCAAACGCCCGGGACGAACGTCGTCCGTCCCTGGCCCGAGCGGCGATGTGGCTGCACCTTGGCTTGAGCCGTAGCTGGATCGCACTACCGACCGCAGTCTTTTCCCCCACCAATTCGAGACGACTTATGACTACTTTGAATGGCCCGTCCTACGCAGGTCCGTCGCTGGGCGCCTTGGTCAACACCAAGGCGGAAATCGAAACCGCGCAGGTCGCCACGCCCACGGGCATGAAGCCGGTGGTGGTCGAACCCGGCGACAACCTCAGTCGGATCGCCGCAGAGAACGGCATGACCTTGCCGCAGTTGTTGGCGGTCAATCCGCAATTCAGTATGGATCCGGCCGGCCATCCGAACACCCGCAGCGCCGATCTGATCTATCCGGGCGAAGTGATCTTCGTGTCCGGCGACAAGGCCAAGGCGACCGATGCGGCGGCCGAAAAATACGATGCCACGCTCGAACAAGGCCATGCGCCCGAGTCGGCGCCGGCCACCTCGGCCAAGGCCGAGTTCACCAACACGGTGAAGGCCGAGATCGATGCCGGCATCGTGCTGCCGCCCAATAGCAACCGCGAGGGCCATTCCAAGCAAGCGCTGGCGGTCGGGGAGAAGATCGCCCAGCGCTATGAAGCGCAAGGCGAGCCGGAACTGGCCAAGGCCGCACGCGAAGCGGCGCAGGCACGGGCCAAGGAAATCAGCGACACGGACTGATCGCGGCCGCGCTGGCACCGCTCAAGCGGCGCGTCGGTACAGACGCGCCGCTTTCGTGTGGGCTACGCCGGTTCGGCGAAGCTCCGGGCTCAAACGCCGTCCGGCAATTTCGCGATCACCTTTATCTCGAACTGAAAGCCGTACAGCCAGGTCACGCCGATACCGGTCAGGGTCGGGTGCGGCGCCTGGCCCCAGTATTCCGGAACCACTTTCCACACGGTCTCGAAGTTAGCTTCGGGATCGACGACGAAGACCGTCGCGTCGATCACATCGTCGAACGTGCAACCGGCCGCCTTCAGGATGGCGTTCAAGTTCTCGAACGCCAGCCGGACTTGCGCGGTCAGATCCGGTTCGGGCGAGCCGTCCTCGCGGCTGCCGACCTGGCCGGACACGAACAAAAAACCGTTCGAGCGGATCGCGGGCGAGTAACGGTTGCGCTCATACAGCGCATGGCGCCCGGGCGGGAAAACGACGTCGCGCTGGGTCATGGAAACCTCCTGGATAAGCTGAAAAAGGCCGGTAATCGGCGATGAAGCCACTCTAGGCCGGCGCGGCATGCGGATAAACGCGCCCAGCCGGGGATCACTGTTTGTAGAATCCAAACAATCCCAAACGCCCGGAGCGCCGATGGACCGTATCGATGCGATGCAGGCGTTCGCCCGCGTGGTGGAGACCGGCAGTTTCACCAAGGCCGCCGACACCCTGCAGATGAGCAAGACCAGCGTCACCCAACTGGTGCAGCAGTTGGAGGGGCGGCTGCGGGTCAAGCTGCTCAACCGCACCACCCGCAAGGTCAATGTCACCGCCGACGGCGCGGCGTATTACGAGCGGGTGGTGCGCTTGCTGGCCGATCTGGAGGACGCCGAAACCGGTTTGTCGAATGCTTCGACATCGCCGCGCGGCAGGTTGCGGGTGGATGTGCCGAGCCCGTTGGCGCGGATGATTCTGGTGCCGGCGTTGCCGACGTTCCATGCGCAATACCCCGACATCCAACTCGATCTGGGCGTGAGCGACCGCCGGGTCGATCTGATCGGCGAGAACGTGGACTGCGTCGTGCGCGGCGGCGAAATCGCCGATCAATCGCTGGTGGCGCGCCGCATCGGCGATCTACGACTCGGGGTGTACGCGGCGCCGGCGTACTTGCAGCGCGCCGGCACGCCCGCGCATCCGCGCGAACTGGACGACGGCCATCACCGCATCGTCGGTTTCCGTTGGGGACGCGCCGGCAAGGTGTATCCGTATGCGATGCGGCGGGGTGCGGAAGAGATTCAGGCGCAAGGTCGCTATGCGCTAGCGGTCGACGACGGCAACGCGTATCTGGCCGCCGGTCTGGCCGGGATGGGCGTGTTGTGGCTGCCGGACTACATGGCCAAGGCGCATGTGGCGCAAGCCGAGCTGGTGCGCCTGTTTCAGGACTGGCGCTTGCAGCCGATGCCGCTGTATCTGGCGTTTCCGCCGAACCGCCATGTCAGCAGGAAACTGCGGGTGTTCATCGACTGGGTGGTCGAGTTGATGGCGCAACACGCGCCGGTCGAGGACCGGCGCGATGGATGATCGAGCCGCGGCGCTCGCGCGCCACGGCGTGGATCAGCGTTCGGCTTCCCAAACGAAGCTGTCGCCCTGTGCCTTGACCCGCCCCAGGCCGGGGAAGGGGAAGTGCACGGCGTAAACGCGCAGGTTGCCGTCGGCGGCGCGTTGCAGCAGCGCACGCCGGTGGGTCTGGGCCAGCGGCGCGTTCTGGTCGTACTGCACGGTCCATTCCGGACGCTGCACCGAAATCACGAAGTGGTGCGCGGTGTCGCCGATGTAGAGCAGGCGCTCGTCGCCGGACGCGATCTCATACGCGCTGTGCCCCGGCGTGTGGCCGTCGACGGCCACCGCGGTGACCACGCCGGGAACGATCGCGGCGCCGGGCTGGAAAGTTTCCACCTTCGGCGTAATCGCGGCGACCAGCTTGGCGGCATCGGCATCGGCCTTCAGCGATTCCCACTCCGGCGCCGAGAGGTGAACGACCGCGTTGGGAAACGCCAGCGCGCCGTCGCGGGTCAACAGGCCGCCGACATGGTCCTGGTGCTGATGGGAAATGAAGATGTCGGTGATCTGAGCCGGTTCCAGCCCGGCCGCACGCAAGGACGCGGGCAGGCGTCCGGCGTGGGCGAAGGAGGCATCGGCGGCGCCGGTGTCGAACAGCAGGTTGCGGGTGCCGCTGCGCACCAGCAGCGGCTGGATGCTCAGATGCAGCGCGTCGGTCGGTTGTCCGGCGGCCGACAGCAGCGCGTTGATCTGATCCAGCGGCTGGCCGATGGCGAAGGTCTTGGCGTCGTTGACGACGTCGATGTCGCCGTCTTTCAGCGCCGCCGCTTCGAGCGCGCCGATGCGGAAGCGCCGCACGTCGGGGCTTTCGTTTTGCGCGGCCGGCGCCGGTGCGGCGGCGGGTGCCGCTGCGGTCGCGGCGGGCGCGGCCGGTTCGGGCTTGGCGCAGGCCGCGAGCAGCGCGACGGTCAGGGCCGTGGCGGCCAAACGTCCGCGGGAGAAGTGGATGTAAGTCACAGGACGCTCTCAAGTCGTGAGTAATGACGCGTCGGCGCTCGCCGACGACCGATGCCGCAGCCCGGCGAGCTTATAGCCGCTGCCGATGGCCAACAAGGCGATGCGGCCGCCGCAGTGAATCACGCCGGAAAGCGTATTTCCGCGCCGTTGCTGGAACGCAGATTTTCGACCGCGTCGGCCGACAACCACAGCAAGGTGTTCAAGTAATCCTCCAGGCAATCGATCAAAGCTTGCCGAGGTCCGAGGCGCCAGGCGTCGGAGCCGTAGAACGCGTCCTGTTGCGCGATCAACTGTGCGCGGTCGGCGTAGGCCCGGATCAGATGGAAACTTTCGTGCTCGTGATCGGAGCGGCCGAAGGCCACCACGTCCATGCCGCTGGCGCGGACCATCGGCAAGGCGTCGGCCATGGCGGCGACGAAACGCGGGCCGGAACCCGGTTTGACCCGGTAGGTGCGGATCTCGATCAGTTTCGGTGGCGGCGTTGCCTGGTCCATCGTCTGGCCTCAATCGAAAACGCGGTGGCGCAGACGATTGTCGCCGCTGGCGGGGGTTTGGCAAGCCGAGCGGGCGGTGGGAAGGCCCGCGCTCAGTGCCCGGACGGCGCGCGTCCGCCGGGCTGTTGCGACGGCGCGGCTTGCGTCCGGCCCGGATCGGTCGGCGCGGCCGCGGACAATTCCGCCAACGATTGTTGCAGCGGCCTGGCGCCGGCCGCGTGCAGGTCGACATGGGCCTGGCGGTTGCCGGGATCGTCGGGCCTGAGGCCCTGGATCGCGAACACATTGTCGTTGCGCGGCGACGCGACGACGTGGTCGATGCGCTCCATGCCGGCGTTGCGCGCCTGGCAGGCCAATCCACCGGCGAGGCGTTGCAAGGTCTCCGGCGCGCAGCCGTTGATCCTGGGGTCGGGGTGCGCTTGCAGCGCGTTCCAGGCTTGCTGATACAGCGGATGCGCCTTGGACGGCGCGGCGGGTTCGGGTGTTGCGGTTCCGCCGAGGTTCGGCGCCGACTGCTGCGGACGCATAACGGTGGCATGCGGCGGAGCCGATTGCTGCGGCAACACGGTGTCGGGATGGTTGCGCGGCGACTTCGGATTGCCCGGGTTGGGCTCCGGTTCGTCGTCGTCGCGCCCGCGCTTGCCGAGCACGCTGGTGCTGGTGTCGATGTCGTCGCCCGGGGGCAGAGCGACGTGTTCGGACTCGTGCTGCTTGAGCCACTCGGCGAACCAATCGCTCGGCTCTTCCGATCGCGGGCTGGGCGGCGCGGCGGAGGTCGAAGCGGGCGGGGAATTGAGCGGATTCGGCGCGTCGTCGTCGAACAGCGGATGGTCGTCGAAGTCCAGTCCGAACGCGGTGCCGAAATCCAAGCCCGGATCGTCGTTGCCGGCGAGTGGATCGTGGTGGGCAGACCCATCGGGTAGCTGTTGCAGCCCGAACTCCAGTTCCAGTCCCAGATCCAGCTCCGGGAACGCGGAGATCGGCGGCGAAGTCGGCGGTATCGCCCACACGGCATCGGCCGTATCGGGCATCGTCAAGCCCGGCGGCGGTGTGGGCACGTCGATGAACGACGGCGCATCGGCCGGACCCAGGTCGGCGCCGCTGGCGCGCAGCGTCGTTTCGTTGAGCTGCAATCGGGACAGATCGAGCTGCACCGCCTCCGGGCTGCCGTGACGGATTTCGGCGATGGCCGCGGCGGCGTAGTAGTGCCGGTAGTCGCAGGCGCCGGTCGGGCCCAGTCCGGACAGATGCGGCGGCACGTCGAAATAGTTCGTCGCGACCGCATCGATGGCGGTCTGATCGACCGGCATGCTCAAGTCGGCGTTCAACACCGCCTGGATCTCCGGCTTGAACTCGTAATGCACGTTGTCGGAGGCGGGCTGGACGTAATACGCCATCCGGCCGGGCGCGGATCGGTACAGATCGTCCGCGGTGAGCGGTCGATCGCCGATGTTTTCCCTGACGATATCCAGATGCGCGTTCCAGCCGGCGATTTCCGCGTGCGCCTCGTCTTCGCGCATCGTCTGAACGTAGGCCTGGACCGTGTCGGTGCAGTCGTACGCGCCTGCGGATGCGAGCAGGTTGGCGAAACCGATGTCGATGTCGATACGTTGACGGACTTCGGCGTAGCGCTGGCAGTGCCGAAGTTCGTGGCCGACGGTCGAAGCCGCCGCTGCGCCTTCGTTGTGCGGCCGCTGCAGGTTCGCGCCGCACAGCGATATCACCCCGGTCGTACCGAGGTAGCCGCCGGCCAAGGTCGATGTCGGCGGCAGCAACTGGATCGAGATCAGGCCGTGGTTGGCTACGGCATCGCGCAGTTGGGCCAACAGCTGCGGCGAGTCGGCGAATACCTGTTTGAGGTTGGCGTACTCGACCGTGTCGGCGCCGATGCCGTTGACCCGGTCGAGCAGTGCGGTGTCGGCGTCGCTCAGCGCGGGCATGGCGATTGGTGCCCCAGTCCGCTCAGCGTGCGACCAACAGGCGGATGCACTGACGCTCGGGATTGGCGGCGCTTTCGCCGCGCGCGTAGATCTCCACGGTCAAGGCATCGCGGCGGAAGCGGTGGTGATCGACGCGGCCGTGTTCGGCGCGCACCGTGTCGCGCTGGAATCCGGCTTCGAGCAAGCGGCTCGATGCCGCTTCCAGATCGATCGCGGCGATCTCGCGCATCGACGGATCGTTGCCCGCGCTGGGGCGGAAATCGAGTTCCAGACGCGGCGCCGGCCGCGAACGGTCCAGCAGCAGGCCGTAACGCCACGCCGGCGTCAGCGCATCGCCATGCCAGTACAGTCCGGGACTCTCGCCCAGCGGCGAGAGTTCCACGCCCAGCGCCGCGCGCAGCGTCTCGGGCGCGAACCGGTCCGGCGCTTCGGCGGCTGCCAGCCAATGCAGCACGCCCAGTTCGAGCCGGGTCGCCAGCTCGCTGGGAGGTTGTTCGGTGTGGTTCTGAGGTTCGTCCATTGTCGCGGGGCGTGCTCGATCGTTCGGCGTTCAAGTGAAAACACGCGCATCGATGCCGCGACCGGACGCGTTTTTCGCCCGCAAACGTGTTGCGAATCACAATTGCGCGGGGCGAAAGCGCGAATGCGATTCGGCGTTCATCGTCATAAACCATCGCACGCAGCGAGCGGGCACACCGCGCTTTCCACGCATCCGCGTGCGGCCGCGAAAGCCGCATCGTTTCCGCACTGGAATGGATCGTTCGTCCGTGCGTTCGTTGACCTAAACATTACTTAAGGTTCTAGCTTATAGGCACACGCAACGCATCGCCCTTCTTACCGGAGCACCGCCATGACCGTTCAATACCCGAGTGTCGACCACGAGCCCGTTTTCGAGCAGGCCTGGAACGACCCCAGCAATACCCGCTTCGAAATCCCGCCGGTCGACGTGAACCGGATCCTGGCCGAGCGCTACGACCTGGAACGCCCGCTGCGCCTTACCCGCAGCCAGCTGTGGGAGATGGAAGCGCGCAAAGCCCGACGCCCGGATCTGTACATTCCCTACGTGGTCGAGCAGGGCAGTGCGGCGGTGTGGGCCGATTCGCCCGAAAGCGCCCAGGTCGAGCGCTTCGTGCGCAAATCGCGGCAGCGCTTGTGGCTGCAGCCGGATCGTTACGAGTTGATCCTGGAACAGACCCGGGTCGATCACGCCCGGCAGCGGGTGACCTTCATCGGCGCGTCCGAGTATCCCGGCGCCGACGGCACGGTGCTCAAGGCCGGCGACAGCCAGCCGATCTTCCACGTGATCCACGCGGTCGCCGGCCGCCAGGAGCAGCCGCTGAACCTGTGGTCGGTGGTGTTCCTGACCCCGGAACAGGACAGCCGTTTGCTCGCGCCGTTCGTGCGCATGGCCCACGACGGTTGGTTGCCGGGCTATGTCGAGATCTATATCCGCGACGATCTCAAGGTCGGCATTTCGCGCCGCCCAGGCGTCGGTGGCTGAAAGGCGGATTCGGCGGCGAAGACCGCCGCGGTTTCGCGGCGATCCGGGCCTGGCCGGTCGGCTTGCGGTCTGTCGGAGGCATCGTCCGGCCCGATTCGAATACGCACCGGGCCGGACGATCGGCGCCGCCGGCGAGGGTTCAGCACTCGGCGGTTTCGGCAATCTCCGTGCGATCCGGCTCGAACTGCGGCGAATGCTCCGATTCCAGGAACACCATCCGCGGCGCCGGGTGCATCAGGAAGTTCTGGTGCGAGATGTTCCAGGCGTAAGCGCCGGCCAGCGAAAACACCAGGCAATCGCCGACCGCCAGCGCCGCGACCGTCTGCGCGCGCGCCAGCACGTCCTTGGGCGTGCACAACTGCCCGACCAGGGTGACTGGCTGATTCGCCAGCACCGGCGCATCGCCGCCGCGGATCACCTGGAAGGGATGGTCGTGGCCTTGCGCGGCCGGCGTGCGGAAGTGGTGGGTGCCGCCGCGGGCGACCGCGAAATATTCGCCGTGGCTGCGCTTGATATCCAGCACCTGCATCGCGTAGTAGCCGCAGCCGACGCTGATGAAGCGGCCGGGCTCGAAGCGCACGCGCAGGCCATGGGCGCGCGGCAGGTCCAGCTCGCGCAAACCTTCGCAGAACGCCGGCCAGTCGAACGATCGGGCGTGATCGGCGTAGTCGATGCCGAAACCGCCGCCGGCGTTGACCACCCGGGCGTCCAGGCCGTACTGCTCGCGCCAGCGCAACGTGGCGGCGATGTAGGCCCGCACCAGTTGCAACTGCATCGCCACGTCGCGCTGGTGCGACATCAAGTGGAAGTGGAAACCTTCCAGGCGCAACTGCGGGTTCTCGCCCAGGCAACGCGCCGCCTGCGCCAGCGCATCTTCGTCGAGCCCGAACGGAGTCGGTTTGCCGCCCATCATCAGCCGGGTGTCGCGGATGCCGGGCACGCTGATGTTCATGCGCAGGAACACCCGCACGCGCTTGCCCGCCTGGGTGGCGATGCGCGCGAGCCGATCCAGTTCGCCCAGGCTTTCCACGTGCACGGTGCAATCGGGCAACGACACCGCGAGGGCGAGTTCGCTGTCGAGCTTGCCGGGGCCGCCGAACAGCAACGGCCGGCCGGGTTGCTGTTGCTGCAACCAGCGCAACTCGCCGCCCGAGGCGGCCTCGAAGCCGTCCACCCACGGCGCCAGCGTGCGCAGGATCGGCGCCTCGGCGTTGGCCTTGGCGGCGTAGTAGATCTCATAGCCCGGCGGCAGACAGGCGCGCATGGCGCGCGCGTGGGCGCGCAAGGCATCCAGGTCGTAGACGTAGGCGCAGACGCCGTCGCCGGGCTCGGCGCGCAAGCGCTCGATCGCGGCGCACACGGCCGGGGTCATGCCGCTTCCCCCGCCGCGGCGGCCCAGGCCCGGATCGGGTTGGGCAGGGCGGTGTAGTCCGAATCGCGGTCGGCGCGCTTGAACACGCGGGTGCGCAGGTTGTTCTTGCTCGGAAGACTCGCGCCTTCCAGCAGCCCTTGCAGCAACGGCTGGCGGCCGAAGCGCCGTTGCCAGTCGGCGGCGAGGTGGCCGATCGCGTTCCACAAACGATCTTCCAGCGTGCGATCGCCGGCGGCGATGTGGAAGATCGCCTCGGCCAGATTGTTGACCAAGGCGCAGTAGGCGACCCGGTTCCAGCCGAGTTCGCGCGAGTACTGCACCGACTGGCGAGCGCGTTCGGACAGACCGCTCAGGCGCTGCGCCGGCCATAGCTCGCTCACCAGCTTGGTGCCTTCCAGGTCGCGCACCCACACCCGCGCGGGCAAGTCGTGATTGAAACCGATCAAGGTGTTCTGCAAATGCGGTTCCAACACGATGCCGTGCCTGAAGAACGCCAGCCACACGCCGTCGAGCAGGCACTTGGCGTAGGCGGCGAACCAGGTCTCGGCGGCGTGCGCGTAACCGCCGCCGTGCTGGCGCGCGTAGCGTTCGATCAGGCCTTGGCAGATGCCGGCGCCGGCGCGATCGCGGGCGAACAGCGCGCCGGCCACTTGCGGGCGATACCGCTCGACCACCAGGGCCGGGAAGTTGCTGCGGTACAGGATGCCGAAGCTCTCGCCGAGCTCGCGCGCATTGGCCTCATCGCCGGCGGCGACCGCGCTGAAATCCAGCGTGGTCGCGGCGGGCTCCAGCAATACGTCGAAGCCGGCGGCGCGCTGGCGCACGTCGTCCCACGCCGCCGCCAGCAGGTCGGTCATGACCACCGCGCTTTCCAGCTCGTACCAGGCGTTCTTGCGCACGCAGTTGGTCAGGCGCACGTGGATCGACATCTTCAGGAAATAGTCCGCGCGCGGATGGAACATCGTGCGCACCGAGGAGGTCGGCGCCAGCGCCTGCCCGAGCGGGCCGAGCGCTTCGATCAGGCCCAGCGAACGCGCCCGTTGCCACAGCGGATTGGCCTGGATGCGCTCGGCCTCCCACGGGTGACAGGGATACAGATCGTCCGCGCCGGACAACTGGCCGAGCACGTCGCCGACATCGCTGCCCTGGCGACGCAACAGGCTCGGGTCGATCCGGAACCAGTACAGCGGGAACTGGGTGCGCGCTTCCGGCGAGCACGCCAGCACCTGCTCGGTGGCGACGCCTTCGCGGCTCTTGGGCGTGGGATGCAGGGCGTGGCCCCAGATCATGCCCTGTTCGGCGTCGAGCATCGGATTGCCGGTTTCGCTGGCGTTCGCCGCCAGCGCCAGCAACTGGGCGTTGATCTGGATGCTGTTCTCGCACTGCGCCAGCAGTTCGTGGTTGAAGCCGCATTGCGCAGCCAATCGATCCAGCAGGAAGTGGATCAGGCTGGAGGCATTGGCCGCGCGCCACGGTTCGCCGGGCGATTTCAGGTACGGCGAGCCCTGGTATTCGCAGCGGCCCAGGCGGCTGCCGCGGCGGGTGCGCACCATCACCCGGTAGCCGGGCTGGGCGAAGCGGATGCGTATCAGCGCGCCATGGCCTTGTTCGAAGCGGGCGGGGCGGTCGTTGCCGCGGTAGTCGAACTCGGCTTCGCCGCGTGGCATCGCGAACTCGCGCAGGTAGCAGTTCAACCAGCATTCGACGGCGTTGGCCTGGGCCTGCGCCTCGTACCATTGTTCATGCATCGTTTGTTGCGACATGAGACTGCCTCTGGGGGAAGGGGCGGAACGTGAACAGCGCCACCACCAGCGCGATCGCGCTGACGACGGCGGCAATGAAGAACGGCGCGACTACGCCGTAGCGATGGACCAGAAAGCCCGCGCACACGCCGGCCAAGGCGCCGGCCCATTTGCCGCACGCGTCGAAGCCGCCGAACAGGCGTCCGGCCGCGCCGCCGCTGCCGACGCATTCGCTCAAAACGCGGTTGATGCCGCTGAAGCTCAGCAACATGCCCGCGCCGTACACCACCCGCACCGGCGCCAGCCAGTGCGGATCGCGCAGCAGGCCGTGCGCGGCGCAGGCCAGCGCAAGCAACGACAAGCCGGCGAACAAGCGCCGCTGCGATGCGGTCTTGCGCGCGCGCAGCCACGGCATCGCCAACAGGTAGACCAGATGCGGCAGGCTGTAGAGCAGGCCGGCGAGGCTGTCGCTGCCGACGCCGAGGTGTTCGCTGTAGGAGACGAAGTACGGGAAGGTCACGACCATCGCGAAGCAGAACAGGAACTGCACGCCGAACAGGCCGAACAATTCGCGCCGGTGGTCGTGCGGCGATGCGGCCGCGAGCGCGGTGCCGGCGGCCTGCGCGGGCTTGGGCCTGGCCACGACCGTATCGGTCGGCAGCCGCGCGGTGATCGCCAGCGCCAGCAGCGGCAAACCGGCCAGGTACAGATACAGCTGCAGGGTCTGCCCGGCGCCGGTCATCAAGCCCAGCAGCGGCGGCGCCGACACCATCGCCAGCCGCGCCGAGAACTGGGTCCAGTCCAGCGAGCGCGACAACGCCGCGCCCTGCGACTGGGTCGACAGATACGCATTGGCCGCCGCCATCGAGCCGCCGCAGCTGCCTTGCACGATCAATCCCAGCGCGAACACCCACAGATTCGGCGCCAGCCCGGCGAGCGCGAAACCGATCGCCAGCCCGACTTGCGCGCGCATCAACGACAACTTGCGGCCGTAGCGGTCGGCGAAGCGGCCCCACGCGGTCGCGGTGAGCGCGGTGCAGACCGTCGGCAGCACGTACAACACGCCGACCAGCCAATCCGGCGCGCCGGGCGCCAGTTCGGCCAGCACCCGCGGCATGAAGATCGGCAGCCCCAACGCGGTGAACGCGGCCAGATAGTGCGCGGTCAGGACAGGTCCTAGGATGCGCATCAGGCCGCCTCGGCCGGGTTAGACGGCGCCGCCGGGTCGTCGCCGGCGAGCATGAAGTTCGGCCCGCTGTCGCCGTAGAACTTATTGATGTCGGCCGCGCCGGTCGCCGCTTTGCTGTACAGGCTGCCCGCGCTCAACAGGTACTTGACCGGCAGGCGCGGAGCGCGCAGCAAGGCCCAGGCCGGTGCGGTGTCGATGCCTTCGGCGGCCAGCGCGCGCAAGCTCGACGACAGCGTCTCGCGCAGCGCCGCGTACATCCCCGCGCGCAACGCCCGCTCGCCCTCGGCCACGCCTTCGAGCACGGCGAGCAGACACAGTTGCAAGGTGATGGTGCAGAACATCCGCGCCAGCGCATCGTCGCTTTCGACCTCGATGCGCGCATCGCGCACCGGGCCGTACGCCTCGACGCCGGCCAGCCGCGAGCGCAAACGCGATTGCAGCACCCGCGCGGAATCGTTGTCCTTCATCAACAGTCGCGGCGGCGCATCGTCGCGGTAGATCAGCACGGCGTTCTGTTGGTTGGACTCCAGCGCCACGCCATAGCTCAGCCACAGGCGCAGATGCACCTCGCACAGCAACCGCGCGTAGTCGCGCCACCATGCCGACAAGTCGCCGGCGTAATAGCGATCGGCCAAATGCCGGGCCAGCGCGCGCCCGTCCGGCATCGCGCCGCACAAGGCCGCGACCGGCACCAGGGTGCCGCCGTCCAGCGATTCGGGGTAGCTGCGCAGCAGATAGGCCAGATGCTTGGCTTCATCGACGTGGCCGCCATGGGACTCGTCCACGTGCACGAAGCGTCCGCGCAACGCCGCGTCGGTGACGCCGATCTGGCTGAGCACGCGCTGGAACCAATGCCCGTCGTACAGCGTCGAGGGTTTGATCAAACGCAGGTTGAGCGCGCCGAGCGTGCGCATCAGCAGCGGCAGCTTGAGGTGATGGCGCGGATGCTCGACCGGCATCACCGTGCGCACCGACAAGGTCGGGCGCACCCGCAAGAACGGGTTGGGCGCCCGCAGCGTATCGGCCGGCAACTCGAATTCGTCCAGGCGCGACCAGGTCAGCGGATGCACCGGCATCAGCGCATGGCTGGTTTCGACCGACGCGGGCAGGCCAAGCTCGCGCCAACCCGGCCAGAACCCGGGCTGCGGCGTGGTCAAGGTCAGCGCGGCCTTGGGCACCGCCAGCCAGCGCAGTTCGAAGCTGGGATCGAACTCGGGCGCATACCCGCGCAGCGCGGCTTCGTCGAAACCGGACTTGGCCCGCGCGGTGGGGTAGAACGGATGGTCGCGATAGCTGGCAACTTGGTCCAGCCGCAAGGCGCGTTCGGTCCACGGCTGCAGATCCAGCGCCTGCGTCAATGCCGTCGCGTTGCCGACGTAGGCGGCGCGCGCGAGCGCCCGATGCTGCGCGGCGCAGGCCGCCTCGGCCGCGTAGTCGCGGTGCAGCGCGCGGGTTTGCTCGTCCAGGTCCTGGCCGATCAATTCCAGCCAGCGCTCGGCCCCGTATTCGAGCGCGACGCCGTCGCCGCTCTCGCGCACCCAACCGTCGCTCAGCGCGCTCAAGCTCTGCATTGCGTCGCTGTAACGCACCGGCAGCCAGAGCACGCCGGCGGGCAAATGGTCGACGCGCCACCACAGCGTCGGCCGCCCGTCGCTGGCCCAGGCCCGCGCGATCGCCAGCGTCGGCGTGGCCGCGGCGCCGCGGGCGACCAGGCCGCGCACGTCTTCGCGCAGGCAGCAGTCGATGATCCGCCAGGTCACGTAGGCGCGGTCGGCGTCGGCATCGCGCACGATCGACGGCGCGCTCATGCGCGGATATCCCATTGCAGCTGCGGTTCCAGCGCCGACACCGCCTCGACCAGGTCGGCGTCGCTATCGGCGATGACGCTGAGCGCGCCGAGGTAGTCCTTGTTGGACCGGCTCAGGCGCACGTCTTCGCCGGCCTTGCGCAGGCTGCGGTACACGCTGTGCGAACGCTCCGAGGAGTGCACCCGGTCTTCGCTGGCCTGAACCAGCCGGCCCGAATCCTCGGCCACGTAGTAGCGCACCAGCGCTTGCTTGGGCGTCTGCCACCCGTGCGGACTCAACGGCTGACCCAAGTGCAGGCGCAGGATCTGTTCGAACCATTGCCCGTCGAACAAACGATCGAGCATGAACTCGCGGCCGTCGCCGATGCTGCGGTAATTGATCTCGATCAGCACTGGGCCTTGCTGGGTCAGCACGAATTCGCTGTGGCACACGCCGAAGTTCACGCCGAACGCCAGCACCTGGGCCAAGGCCTGCTGGCGCTGGAGCAGGCCGATCGGGCCGTTCCAGGACGCCTCCAACTCGATGAAATTCGGCGGTTCGGACAGGCGCACGTCGAAGCCGCCGACCGCGCGCGAATGGCGGCCGTCGCTGAGCGTTTCCAGGGTGAACAGCGGCCCGCGCAGGAAGCCTTCCAGCAGCACAGTACGTCCCGGGAAGCGGCTCCAGAAGGTTTGTCCGTAAGCCTGCAGCTCTCCCGGCGTCGCGCACAACTGCACGTCGAGACTGGCGACGCCTTCGCGCGGCTTGGCGACCACCGGATAGCGCGTATCGGCCGGCAGCGGCTGGCCCTGGTTCCAACTATGGAACCACGGCGCCGGCAGGCCCAACTCGTCCAGGCGTTTGCGCGTCGCGGCCTTGTTCTTGGCCGCATAGCACACACGCCAGTCCTTGCCGGGCAAGCCGAAGTTCTGCGCGACCAGCGCGGTGGAGGTCTGCAGGTGATCGCTGTTGGAGAACACCGCGGCCGGTTCGATGCCGAGCGTGCGCAGCGCATCGATCGCGCTGAGCGGATTGAATACGTCGCACTCGACGATCTGCTGCGGCGCGAATTCCGGGTTGGCGCTGAAATGCTCCAGATGGTCCAGACGGCAGTCGGTCAACAGCACCACCGGCAAGCCCAGCCGCCGCGCGGCGGGGATGAAGCCTTCGGTGACGGCGGGGTGGAGGACGTGGGTGAGGATCACCAACGCGTTAGCGCTCATGGGTACAGGTCCGGATTTGGGGGAAGGAATCGGGCGTTCAGGCCGAGGAGCCGGCCGGGTCGGGCTGCGCGGGCAGCGCGCAGGTGGCGGTGGGGTCGAACACTGCGACGTCGGATACGCGGTGTCTGCAGGCGTCGGGCCAGCGGTGGTCGTCGCGTCCGGCGCATATGCGGCGGCAGGCGCGGACGAAACCGGTCGCCACTGCGAGCCGGCGCGGTGCGGAGAACCCGATCACTGCGAAATCCTTACGGGTAGGGGAGGTCAGGCCTGGCGCGTTACGCTCAGGTGATTGCGCAATGCGGCTTGCAACATCCCGCGGTCTTCGCCGGCGAGCCACCATTGAATGCCTTGCCCGGCCCAGTAGCGGCGTTGTTCGTCGTTGCGCGGATTGGCGCAGAACGGCACGCCGGCGTCGCGACATCGCTCGGCGACGCGTCGCAGCGCGGCCCATACGCCCGGGTGAACGGGATCGGGACCCAGGCCCATGTCCAGGGCGAGATCGAGCGCGCCTTCCAGCACCATCGAGATGCCGGGCGCCGCCAGGATGTCGTCCACTGCGGCCACGCCAGCCGCGCTTTCGATCATCGGTATCACCCGGATCTGGCGATTGGCGTTGTCGATGTAGTCGTTCAGATTGATTTGGCCGAAGCCGGTGACGCGACCGCCGGTGATGCCGCGGCGGCCGAGCGGAGGAAAGCGCGCAGCGGCGAGCGCGCGCATCGCCTCATCGGCGGTTTCCACCCGCGGGATCACGATGCCCTTGGCGCCGGCGTCGAGTACGCGGCCGATCAGTTTGGCGTCGACTTCCGGCACGCGTACCCAAGGTTCGCAGCCGCCGATCTCGCAGGCGCGGATCGCGTGTTGCAACTGGTCGGGAGAGACTAGCAGATGCTCCAGATCCAGCACGATGAAGTCGTAGCCGGCACGCCCGATCATTTCGCACAGCAGCGGCGCAGGAACCGAATTCAGCAAACCGATGTAGCGGCTCATGGCGGGGACTTGCGACTGCGGGAGAACTTCATCTTATCTTTAATGCGAATGAGTCGCAATTGCCGTTCGGCATGAATCGATAACAATGAAGGCTAACGCGTTCATGTTTCAAAGCGACTTGCGGCGCGGACGCGAATCGTAATGTGACGCGGTTTGGAAATAGTTGTCCGGTTTTATGTGGACTCGATCGTGTCTGCGCGAAAGCAGCTCAATGCGTGGCTGCGCCGAAGCAACGCGGAGCGCGTTCGCGATTACGGCGAAAGATAGCTTGCGCGATGGTCTTGCAAGTCGTCGTCCCCGCGAACGCGGGGATCCAGCCACTTCGATCGCGAACGCAGGAAAATCGCAAAACTTCCGCATATCAACGAATGACGGAAGCTGGCTTGTGCGGCGTGTCGCACAAACCGCGATCCCCGCGAATGCGGGGATCCAGGGCTTCACCGCGAGGGGATTCGGACGCGACCTCATCCCCGCGCTGCGACTGCGGTGTTATCGCCGGCCGATCAATGCGCCTGGTCCAAAGCGACGAGGCTGGCCGGACGCATGTCGGTCCAGTTCTTCTCGACATAGTCCAGGCAGCTCTGACGCTGATCCGGACCGAACACGGTCTTCCAGCCGGCCGGCACTTCGGCGAATTCGGGCCACAGCGAGTGTTGGTTTTCGTCGTTGACCAGAACGAGGAAGCTGCCGTTGTTGTCTTCGAAGGGGTTGGTCATGGTGTTCTCCGGTTTGAACAGGAATGTTTGAACAGCGATGGCGAAGTAAACAGCAAATCGAGGTAGGCGGCCTGAGGCGGCGGTAGCGGAAATCCACATCCTCGCCGCCGGATGTGGCAGTGGTTAGCTCATAGGCGATAGTCCTGCGCCAAGGTGCGTCCGATCCGGGCCAGGTGTTGCGGATGGGTCAGCTGATCGTGGCGGCAATCGATGTCGTGGGTGTGCAGCTCGCCGCTGATGTTGTGCTTGAAGCTGGCCGGCTCCAGCACGTAAGCCTCGCCCTGGCTGTCCTGGGTGGCGATGAAGTACACCGCGGCGCCGTCGAAGCGGGCGCTGGGGCGGTAGTCGTTGAGCAGGTCCGAATCGTTGTTCTGGGTGGCGACGAAGCGCTCCAGCAAGCCGGCGTCGAAGCCGGAGAAGATGCTGTACTTGAGCAGTTCGGCGGCCTTGTGGAAGTCCAGCGATGCGGGATCGTAGTCGCCGATATCGCAGCCGGCGATGTTCTCCAGGAAGCCTTGCAGGATGCTGGCGCGGTAATCCCCGCGCGGTGCGGTGTCCGGATCGAAGCCCGGCATCGAGGTGCGGATGCACGAGTCCAGGATCACCAGCCGGCCGACTTGCTCGCCCGCCTGCTGCAGACGCACTGCCAGTTCCAGCGCGGTGGCGCCGCCGTAGGAATAGCCGAGCAGGTGGTACGGGCCTTCGGGCTGGATCGCGCGGATCTGCGCCAGATAGGTCTCGACATCGGCTTGCACGCTCGCCGACAGCGACGCCGACGGGTCGATCAGGCTGGCGCTTTGCAGCGCGTAGATCGGGCGCTGCGGGTCCAGATAGCGGGTCAGGCCGCGATACCACCAGCCCAGTCCGCCGCCCGGCGGCAGACAGAACAGCGGCGGCAGGCTGCCTTGGGCGCGGATCGGCACCACCGCTTGCAGCGAGGACAAAGCCTGCAGCGGTTCGGCCATGCGTTCGGACAGGGCCGCGATGTTGGGCGCCTCGAACAGCATGCGGGTGGAGACTTCCACGCCCAGGGTGTGGCGAATGCGGCCGACCAGACGCGTGGCCAGCAGCGAGTGGCCGCCGAGTTCGAAGAAGTCGTCGTCGATGCCGACCTCGTTCAGCTCCAGCACTTCGGCGAACAGTTCGCACAAGGCCTGCTGTTGCGGCGTGGTCGCCGCGCGCCGATGGCTGGAGGTGAACTCCGGCGCGGGCAGGGCCTTGCGGTCGAGTTTGCCGTTGGCGGTCAGCGGCAGCGTCGGCAGCGGCACCAGCAGCGGCTGCATGTAGTCGGGCAGATGCTTTTCCGCGTACTGACGCAGCTCGGTCAAGCGATCGAAGCTGCCCGGGCTGTTGGCGCAGGCGTCGAAGTCGCGTGGATGGGCCGGCCGATGGATATCGGTCCACACCGTGTCCGCGTCGGCCTTGGGCAGCAACAGCAGTTCCAGGCCGCGTTCGAAATCCGACCAGGTCACCGCGACCTGCCAACCCAAGGCTTCGCCCTGGGCATGCAGCAGTTCGGCCGGCGGCAGCTCATCGACTCGCGCCGCCAGCAGGCGCGTGCGCACCTCGGCGATGCGCCGGCCGGTCTGCAACTGCTGCAGCGCATCCAGTTCGGGCTGCAATAGCGGATGCGGCAGATCGACCACGCGCAGCCCCGCGGGACGCTCGGCCAGACGCGCCGCAAGCGCGCCGGGTTCGAGCAAGGCCGGAGACCACGCCAGCGCCGGCAACGCCGCTGCCGAACGCACCTCGGGGCCGTGCTTGCGCAACACCACTTCATAGCGATGGCGGCTGAGTTCGTTGTCGTAGCGGCTGCGCTTGGTCTGGATATCGACCGCGGCGATGCTTGCGATCCGTTGCGGCAACTGGCTGAAGAACTCCGGCGCCAGCAGCAGCTCCTTCTCGGTCAGCAAGGTCTGATCGATCCGGCGTTGCAGGGTGGTGCTATCGACTTCGGCCTCGGCCTGATGCAGCTGCACCGCGTTGACGAAGCTGCGCAGCAGTTGCAGGTTGCGCACGTCGCCCAGGTACAGCGCGCCGCCCGGCGCCAGCAACTGCATCGCCTGTTCGATCACATCGAACAGGTAATCGCTGCTGGGGAAGTACTGCAGCACCGAGTTGATCACGATCGCGTCGTAACCGCCGCCCACCGGCAGCACCTGCGCGATGTCGCGGCTGCGGTGGGCGGGCAGGGCGTGCAGCAGCACTTTGTCGGCCAGCTCCGGCCGCTGGGCGATTTGCCGTTGCAGGCGTTCGACCGTGGCCCGCGACAGGTCGGTGCCGTGATACGCCTCCACCTGCGGCGCCACCGGCGCCAGGATCAGGCCGCTGCCGACACCGATTTCCAGGACCCGACGCGGACGCAGCGCGAGGATCCGCTGTACCGTCGCCGCGCGCCATTCGCGCATCTGTTCCAGCGGAATCGGCGCCTGGGTGTAGCTGCTGTTCCAGCCGCGGAAGTCCTCGCCGAACTCCGGCGCGGCGTCGTCGACCGCGTCTTGGTCGTACAGCTCCTGATACAGCGACTCCCATTCGTCGACCTGACGCGTCTCCTGCGCGGTGTCGCGCTGGCCGCCGCCTTGCTTGAGCACCACATAGCCGACCAATTGCTTGTGGCCCGGCGTGTCCTCGCGCACCTGCACCACCGCTTGCGCCACCGCCGCGTGGTTCTGCAGCACGTTCTCGATTTCGCCCGGTTCGATGCGGAACCCGCGCAGTTTGACCTGCTGGTCGCTGCGGCCGATGAACTCGATCTGGCCGTCCTCGCGCCAACGCACCAGGTCGCCGCTGCGGTACATGCGTTCGCCGCGATGCTGCGCCGGCGCGTAGGGATTGGCGACGAAGCGCTCGGCGGTGAACGAAGGCCGCCCGAGGTAACCGCGGGCCAGACCGGCGCCGGCGATATACAGCTCGCCGGGCACGCCGGGCGGCACCGGCCGCAGCGCGCCGTCGAGGACGTAGACGCGCATATTGTCCAGCGGCGCGCCGATCGGCACGTTCGCGGTTTGCGCAGCGAGCGCGGGCACAGCGCAGGTGAGGGCGAAGGTGGTGGTTTCGGTCGGACCGTAGCCGTTGACGATGCGCAGTGCCGGATAACGCGCTTGCAGGCGGCGGATCGCGTCGGCGGAGAGCACGTCGCCGCCGGCCCAGACTTGCACCAAGGGCGCGAACAGCTCAGGGATGGCCTCGACGTATTCGTGGAACAGGCCCGCGGTCAGCCACAGGCTGCGCACGCCGTGTTCGGCCACCAGCCGTTGCATCTGCCGGCCGTCGCCGGAATCGCCCGTGCACACGACCACGCAACCGCCGTTGAGCAGCGGCACCCACAGCTCGTAAGTGGACGCATCGAAGGCGTGCGGCGAATGCAGCAGCACCACTTCGTGATCCTTGGCGAAACGGCGGTCGCGGGCGAAGGCGACGATGTCGGCCTGTTCCACCGCCACGCCCTTGGGCCGGCCGGTGGAGCCGGAGGTGAACATGACGTAGGCCAGTTGGCGCGGTTGTGCGGCAGGCAAGGGCGCATCGTTGCTCGCGCCCATCGCCGCGTCGTCGTCGGGCCGGTCGATGCGCAGCACCTGCGACGGCGCCAGATTCGCGGCGTCCAGGTTGCGGTCGTCCAGGCTGGCGTCGGCGATCAGCAGCACCGCGTTGGTTTCCGCCAGCAACAGCGCCAGGCGTTCGTCCGGATATTGCTCATGCAACGGCACGTAGTAGGCGCCGGCCTTGAGCACCGCCAGGGTGGCGATCACCAGTTCCGGCGAACGCCGCAGCAGCAGCGCCACGCCTTGTTCCGCGGCGACTCCGCGCGCCCGCAAGCGCTGCGCCAGCGCGTCGGCGCGGCGGTCGAGTTCGGCGTAGCTGAGCTTGAGATCGCCGGCGATCAACGCCAGCGCGTCCGGTGTGGCGCGCACTTGCTGCTCGAAGCACGCGGCCACGCTTTGCGTCGGCACCGGGTGCTCGGTGCCGTTCCAGACTTCGAGCTGGGCGTGTTCGCCTTGCTCAAGCAAATCCAGCTGCCCGACGCGCACGCTCAGATCGCCGGCCAGTTGTTCCAGGATCGCCTGATAGCGTCGGGCGAAGCGCTGGATGTCGGCCTTGGCGAACACGTCCGGGCGGTAACTGAAGTTCAGGCGCACCCATTCGCCCGGCATCGACAGCAAGGTCAGCGGGTAATGCGACTTGTCGCCGCCGTAGCCGTCGACCAGGGCGATGCGCAATTGGCCGTCGGCATCCGACAGACGCTGATCGTCGGCGTCCATCAGATAGTTCTCGAACACCATCAGGCTGTCGAACAACTGGGTGTGGCCGCTGTCGAGCAGGATCTGGCTCAGGCCCAGATGCTGCGCATCCAACAGCTGCCCCTGCCGGTCCTGCAGCGCCGCCAGCCAATCGCCCAGCGATTGCGCGGGATCCAGCGGCAAGCGCAGCGGCAAGGTGTTGATCAGCAGGCCGGCCATGCGCTCCACGCCGGGCAATTCCGGCGGCCGGCCGGACACGGTGATGCCGAATACGATGTCCTGGCGGCCGGTGGTCTGCGCCAGCAGCAGGCCCCAGGCGGCTTGCAGCAAGGTGTTGATGGTCAGGCCGTGACGGCGCGCCTGCGCGGTCAGGGCCTGGGTCAGCTCGCGCGAGAAATCGTGCGGATGGGTGTGCGGCATCACCGCTTCGGCCGAGGCCTGCGGCGCCAGCAGGGTCGGCCCGTCCAGATCGGCCAGTTCGCGCCGCCAGGTGTCGCGCGCGGCTTGCCGGTCCTGCGCCGCGATCCAGGCCAGGTAGTCGCGATACGGCGTCACGTACGGCAGCACCGAACGGCCGCCGCGTGCGTGGTACAGGCTCAGCAGTTCCTTCATCACCATCGGCGAGGACCAGCCGTCGAGCAGGATGTGGTGGCTGGTGAAGGCGAGGAAGTGGCGATCCGGCGCGGTGCGCACCAACAGGAAACGCAGCAGCGGACCTTGCGCGGGATCGAAGCGCTGCTGGTCCTGGCGCAACAACTCGGGCACGCCGGCTTCGTCGCTGTCGACGAAACGCCACGGCGCCTTCGGCTTGAGCGGGATTACCTGCACCGCTTCGGACAGGCCTTGATGCAGGAACGAAGCGCGCAGGTTGGCGTGCCGCTCCAACAAGCGATCGGCCGCCAGCTGCAGCAGGTCCGGATCGAGCGCGCCGTCGAACTGGTACACCTCCTGGACCAGATAGGCGTCCAGCGTGTCCTGGTCGTAGACGGCGTGGAACAGCAGGCCGTGCTGCAACGGCGACAGCGGCAGGATCTCGGCCAGCGCCGGCTGGCCGGCTTCGATCGCATCGATCTGGGTTTGATCGAGCTTGACCAGCGGCAGATCCGACGGGGTCAGGCCGGGCTTGGCGTGGCCGGCGCGTTCGGCGATGCAGCGCAGCAGTTCGAACCAGCGCTGCGCCAGCGCCTGGATCGCGTCGGTATCGAACAGTTCGCCGGCCCAGTTCCAGGTGGCGTGCAACATCGGGCCGGACGGGTGATCCATGGTCACCGCGTCCAGGCCGAGCGCATGCCACAGCGGCCAGGTCGCTTCCGCGCCGTGCGGCGCATCCGCGCGCGGATCGTCGTTGGCGGCATCGATGTCGTCGGCCGCGTTGAGTCGGCCCAGGTAGTTGAAGCCGATCTGGCGCGAAGGTTTGTCGGCGAGCGCGTCGCGGCCGTGCTCGTCGAGATAACGCAGCAGGCTGTAGCCGATACCGTTGTCGGGCAAACGCCGCAGTTGTTCCTTGACCCGCTTGAGCGCGTGTTCGAGCGCGGGGCCGCCGCGCATCGCCTCGTCCAGGTCCAGCCCGGCCAAGTCGATCTGCAGCGGGAATTCGCTGGTGAACCAGCCCACCGTGTGGGACAGGTCGGCGCCTTCGACGATCGCCTCGCGGCCGTGGCCTTCCAGGTCGAAGCGCAGGGCCGAATGCAGCAGGCCTTGCTGTTGCCGGCGCCAATCGATCAGCGCCAGCGCGAACGCGGTCAGCAGTACGTCGTTGATGCGGCCGTGGATCTGGGTCGGGGCCACGGTCAGCAGTTGCTGGGTGGTCTGCGAGTCCAGACGCAGGGTCAGGGTGCGCTGAGTCGCGCCGATATCGCGTTGCGGATCCAGCGGTCGCTCGCCCAGCGTCGGGTCGCTGCCGGCGAACATCGACTGCCACAACGGCAGTTCGCCGCGGCGGGCGCTGGCGATCGCCGGCAATTGCAGGGCCCAGTGGCGCAGCGAGGTCGCGGCGTTTTCCAGGCGCGGGGCGAGGCCGCGCTTGCGCGCTTCCCACGCGGTCTGCAGATCCGGCAACAGGATCCGCCAGGACACGCCGTCCACGGCCAGGTGATGGATCGTCAGCAGCAGTTGCGCGTCGTTGCCGTCGTCGAAGCAGACCGCCTGCAACATCCGGCCCTGGTCCGGCGCGAGGCTTTCGCGGGCGGCTCGCTGCGCTTGCTCGATCGCCTGTTGGCGGGCGTCGTGGTCGAGCCCGGTGAGCGAGACATGGCGCAGGCAGTCCTGCGCGCGGACCGCGCCTTGCGCGGCGATGTGCAGTTGCCGGCCTGCGTCCACGCGCAGGCGCAGCGCATGATGATGGTCGAGCAAGTCCTGCAAGGCCTGGGTCAGCACCTCGCTGGATGCATCGGCCAAGGCCACGGTCATCGACTGGTTGAACGATTGCGCCAGCTCGGGCTGATCCAACAGCCAATGCATGATCGGCGTGGCCGGCAGCGAGCCGGTCGGCGCCTCAAGCGGCGCGACCTCAAGCCGCGGCAACGGCGTAGCCACCGCCGCCAGCACTTCCACGGTCTGCTGACGGAACACATCGCGCGCACTGATCACCAGGCCTTGCTTGCGCGCGCGGCTGACCAGCTGGATCGAACTGATGCTGTCGCCGCCGAGGGTGAAGAAGTTGTCGTCGATACCGACCCGTTCCAGGCCCAGCACTTCGGCGACCAGGGTGCAGAACAACAGCTCCTTGGCATCGCGCGGCGCCCGCACGCTGGCGGAGGCGAAGTCCGGCGCCGGCAGCGCCTTGCGGTCGAGCTTGCCGCTGATGTTGAGCGGCAACTGCGCCAGCCGCACGAACGCGGCCGGGACCATGTAGTCGGGCAGTTGCGCGGCCAGTTCGCGGCGCAGCGCGTCCAGGTCGGCGTCGGCGGACTCGGCGAGGGCGACATAGGCGACCAGTAGCTTGCGGCCGGGTTGGTCGTCGCGCACCAGCACCGCGTTGCGGCTGTAGCCGGCCTGGGTGATGCGGGCTTCGATCTCGCCCAGCTCGATGCGATGGCCGCGGATCTTGACCTGATTGTCGCTGCGGCCCAGGTATTCGAGCTGGCCGTCGTCGCGCCAGCGGGCCAGATCGCCGCTGCGGTACATGCGTTCGCCGTGGGCGAACGGATCGGCGACGAAGCGCTCGGCGTTCAGACCCGGGCGGTTCAAGTAACCGCGGGCCAGGAACGCGCCGGCCAGATACAACTCGCCGGCCACGCCGACGGGCACCGGTTGCAGGCGCGCATCCAGCACATAGGCGCGGCTGTTCCAGACCGGCGCGCCGATCGCCGGGCGGCTGCCCGGGTCGATGCTGGCGAAGCAGGCGTCGACCGTGCATTCGGTCGGGCCGTACAGGTTGTAGCCGCGGGCCTTGGGCGATTCGGCGAGCGCGCGCCAATGGTGCTCGCTGACCGCTTCGCCGCCGAGCATCACGCAGCTCAGACGGCTGTCGCGACGTTCCAGCAGGCCGTCCTGCAACAGCAGTTCGAACAGCGACGGGGTGATGTCCATCCCGGTGATGCCGTGTTCGACCACGTAGTCGACCAGCCACTGGGTGTCCTTGCGCACTTGTTCGTCGATTAGGTGCAGCTCGTGGCCGGCGACCAGCCACAGCAGCGCGTCGAGCGAGGTGTCGAACACCATCGACGCGGTCAGGGCGAAGCGCATGCGCGCGCCCTCGGCGTGGGCGGCCTCGCGGTCGATCAAGGCGTGCTTGTGGTGGTGGTAGAGATTGGCCAGCGAGCCGTGCGCGACCACCACGCCCTTGGGCTTGCCGGTCGAGCCGGAGGTGTAGATCACATAGGCCGGGTGCAGCGGCGACCACGACAGGCGACGCTCGCCATCGCTGGGCGCGTGGGTCGGCGCGGCGGCCAGACGCTCGCGGGTGTCGGCGCTGTCGAGCATCAGCAGCGGCCAGTCCTCGCCGCGGCCGGATTGGATCAGCGAACGGGTGCCGGCGTCGCTGCCGATCACCACCACCGGACCGGCGTCGTCGAGAATTTCGCGCAGGCGCTCGGGCGGCTGTTCGATATCCAACGGCAGATACGCGGCCCCGGCCTTGAGCACCGCCAACAGCGCCACGATCATCTCGGGCGTGCGCAGCAGCGCCAGCGCGACCCGATCCTCGGCGCCGACGCCGCGGGCGATCAGCACGTGCGCGAGGCGGTTGGCGCGGGCGTCGAGTTCGGCGAAATCCAGTTGCTGGCCTGAGCAGACCAGGGCGATGGCCTGCGGCGTCAGCGCCACGGATTGGGCGAACAGATCGTGCAGGCCGGCGCGCGGCAGCGGATGCAGTTCGGCGCTGCCGCTTTGCAGCAGGGTTGCGCGCTCGCCGTGGTCGAACAGATCCAGGCGGCCGACCGGCAAGTCGAGATCGCCGGCGAGGATGTCGAGCAAGCGGGTGTAGCGGCGAATGTGTTCCTGCAGGTCGGCGACCGAGAACACGTCCGGCCGGTAGCTGAAATCCAGCTGCAAACGCTCGCCCGGCAGCAGCGACAGGCTGAGCGGGTAGTGCGACAGGTCGCCGCCATGGCCTTCGGCCATGCTGATGCGCAGTTCGCTGTCGGCTTCCAGGGCGCGGCGGTCGTTGGGATCGAACGGGTAGTTCTCGTACACCATCAAGGTGTCGAACAGCGCGGTGTGCTCGCTGTCGCGCAGGATCTGCGGCAGCTCCAGGAACTGCTCGTTGAGCAGCCGTGCCTGACGTGCTTGCAGATCGTTCAACCAGGCCTTCAGCGTTTGCGCCGGTTCGATCCGCAGCCGCAGCGGCAAGGTGTTGATCAGCAGACCGACCATGCGCTCCACGCCCGCGACTTCGGGCGGGCGGCCGGACACGGTGATGCCGAACACCACGTCCTGGCGGCCGGTGGCCTGGGCCAGCAGCAGGCCCCAGGCCGCTTGCAGCAAGGTGTTCAAGGTCAGGCCGTGGCGGCGCGCCTGGGCGTTGAGCGCCAGGGTCAGCTCGGGCGAGAACCGATGCTCGTAGGTGCGCGGCATGAACGGTTCGGCCGAGGCCTGCGGCGCCAGCAGCGTCGGCTCATCCAGATCGGCCAGTTCCTGGCGCCACGCCGTGCGCGCGGTTTCGCGATCCTGCGCGTCGATCCAGGCCAGGTAGTCGCGATAGGCCGGCGCCGGCGGCAAGCCGGCGTCGCTGCCGCGGGCGTGGTACAGCGCCAGCAACTCGCGCAGCACGATCGGCATCGACCAGCCGTCGAGCAGGATGTGGTGGCTGGTGAACACCAGATAGTGCAGATCCTCCTCAGTGCGGACCAAGGTGAAACGCACCTGCGGCGCCTGCGAGGGCTCGAAGCGCTGCTGCTTGTCCAGCAGCAACAGCGTGTGCAGGCCGGCGTCGTCGGTCTCGACGAAACGCCACGGCGCTTTGACCACCCGCGCGATCACCTGCACGGTGCTGGCGCGGCCGTCGTGGATAAAGGCCGCGCGCAGGTTGGCATGGCGTTCGAGCAGGCGGTCGGCGGCGGTCCGCATCGCCGCGGCGTCGAGCTTGCCCTGGAAACGAAACACCTGCTGGACCAGATACGCGTCGGGCGCGTCTTCGTCGTACAGCGCGTGGAACAGCAGGCCGTGCTGCAGCGGCGACAGCGGCAGGATGTCGGCCAGCGGCGGCTGGGTCGCTTCGATGGCCTCGATCCGTTGCTGGTCGAGCGCGATCAGCGGCAGGTCCGAAGGCGTGAACAGCAGGCGTTCGTCCTGGGCGGCGCAGCGCGCGATCTGGCGCAGCGCGTCGAACCACAGTTGTGCGAGTTCGTCGATGGCGCGCGGTTCGAACAACTCGCCGGCCCAGCTCCAGTTGGCGCACAGCACCGGACCTTCGCGGCGGTCTTCGGTGGTGGCGTTGAGCGACAGCGCGTGCACCAGCACTTCGTCTTCGCCGGCGCCGGGGATGGCCGCCTCGGCCTGGGTCCAGGCCGCATCGGCCTGGCCTTGTTCGCTGACGGCGAAGCGGCCGAGGTAGTTGAAGCCGATCTGCGCGGCGGCTTTGCCGCCGAGCGCGGCGCGGCCGTCGGTGTCGAGGTAACGCAACAGGCCGTAGCCGATGCCGTTGTCGGGCAAGGCGCGCAACTGTTCCTTGACCGATTTGAGCGCGGCATCGAGCGCGGCGCCGCCGCGCCATGCGGCGGTCTGGTCGATGCCGGCCAGCGACAATTGCAGCGGGAACTGGCTGGTGAACCAGCCGACCGTGCGGCTGAGATCGATGCCGTCGCCGGCATCGCCGCGCAACACTTCGCGGCCGTGGCCTTCCAGATCGAAGCGGACCTGATCGACATCGCCCAGACCTTGGCGACGGCGCCACGCGGCCAGAGCCAGCGCGAACGCCGACAGCAGCACGTCGTTGATGCGGCCGCGGATGCGTTCGGGCGCGCGGGTCAGCAATACGCGGGTGACTTCAGGTTCCAGCCGCAGCGACAGGTTGCGCTGGGTGGCGAGGGTGTCGCACGCGGGGTCGAGCGGACGCGGCGTCAACGACGGGTCTTCGCCGGCCTGCATCGCCTGCCAGAACGGCAATTCGTCCGAACGCGCGGCGGCGGCCGCGGGCAGGGCCAGGGCCCAGTGGCGGAAGGAGGTCGGCACCGGCGCGAGTTCCGGTGTGATGCCGGCGGCGCGGGCTTCCCACGCCGCTTGCAGATCCGGCACCAGGATGCGCCAGGACACGCCGTCGACGACCAGGTGGTGCAGGGCGAGGAACAGGCGCGACTGATCGCCGTGGTCGAACCATACCGCCTGCAGCATGCGTCCTTCGGCCGGCGACAAGCGTTGCTGGGCCGCACGCATGTGTTCCTGCATCAGCTGTTCGCGCGCTTCGGCCGAAAGGCCGTGCAGCGGCACCGTTTGCAGGCAATCGGCTGCGCGCACGCTGCCGCTGGCGGCGATTTCGGGCGTGCCGTCGCGCAGACGCATACGCAGTGCGTGGTGGTGTTCTAGCAAGTCTTGCAGCGCGGCCAGCAAGGGCTCGTGCCGCAGCGCCGGCACTTGAAGCAGCATTGCTTGGGCGAAGTGCTGATACGGGCCTTCGCGTTCCAGCAGCCATTGCATGATCGGCGTGGCCGGCAGCGCGCCGGTCGGCGCTTGCTGCGGCAGGCTGTCGGCGGGCGCGCTGGTGCCGGCGATACGGGCCAACGCCTGCACCGACGGGTGTTGGAACACGTCGCGGGCGCTGAAACGCAGACCGGCCTGGCGCGCGCGTCCGACCAACTGGATCGAACTGATGCTGTCGCCGCCGAGAGCGAAGAAGCTGTCGTCGATGCCGACCCGGTCCAGGCCGAGCACGCCGGCGAACAAGTCGCACAACGACTGTTCCAGCGCGTTGCGCGGCAGGCGGATGTCCTTGCTCGCTTCCGGTGCGGGCAGGGCCTGACGATCGAGCTTGCCGTTGGGGGTCAGCGGCAGCGCGTCGAGAGCGACGTAGGCGGCCGGCACCATGTGCTCGGGCAAGCTGGCGGCCAATCGCCGGCGCAAGGCTTCGATATCCGGCGCACTGTCGACCAGATAGGCGACCAACTGGCGCTGGCCCGGACGGTCCTCGCGTACCGCGACCGCGTTGTGCGGACAGCCCGCGGCGGCGATGGCGGCTTCGATTTCGCCCAGTTCGATGCGGAAACCGCGCAGTTTGACCTGGCCGTCGTCGCGGCCCAGGTATTCCAGCTGGCCGTCCTCGCGCCAACGCACCAGGTCGCCGCTGCGGTACATACGTTGCCCGGGAACGAACGGATCGGCGACGAAGCGCTCGGCGGTGAGCGCGGCGCGGCCGAGATAGCCGCGCGCCAGACCGGCGCCGGCGAGGTACAGCTCACCGGCGATGCCGACCGGCTGCGGCTGCAATTGCGGGTTCAGCACGTAGGCGCGGGTGTTGGCGATCGGCGCGCCGATGCAGGCCAGTTCGCTGGCGATTTGTTCGGCATCGGACCACTGCTGCGGTTGCAGCCGCGCCGCGCTCGCCCAGACGCTGGCTTCGGTGGGGCCGTATTCGTTGTAAAGCGCGCAATCGGCCGGGCCGTGCGCGAGGTGTTGCTGCAACAGCGCCGGCGGGATCGCCTCGCCGCCGAGCACCACCCGCGTGAGCGAGTCCAAGCGGCCCTGCGCTTGTTCCAGGGTGGCGCGGTACAACGCGGGGCCGCTGAGCCAGGCGCGCACCTCGTGCGCGGCCACCAGTTCGGCCAGCGCCGCAGGGTCGCGTTCCTGTCCCGGTGCCGGCAGCACCAGCGCGCCGCCGTTGCTCAGGGTGTGCAGGATCGTGCCGAGCGAGGCGTCGAAGGCGACCGACGGCAACAGCAGCATGCTGTCGGCGCCGCCGTTGTCGCCGTAGTAATCCAGGCGCGCCGCGTTGGAATGCACGATCTGGCGATGGCTGACCACCACGCCCTTGGGCTTGCCGGTGGAGCCGGAGGTGTAGATGACGTAGGCCGGGTGATCCAGCTGCAAGTCCGGGCGCAAGGCCGCGTCTGCGGCCACTGCTGCGTTGTCGAGCGCTTCGCCCACGGCGGGGTCGTCGAGCAGCAGGGCATTGTCCGGTACTTCGCGCATCGCGCCCTGGCGGGTGATCGTCAACGCCGGGCGCGCATCGTCGAGCATGTAGGCCAGACGTTCGGGCGGATAGTCCACGTCCAGCGGCAGATACACCGCGCCGGCCTTGAGCACGCCGAGCAGTGCGACCACCAGTTCGGGCGAGCGCGGCAGCGCCACCGCGATCCGGTCCTCGGCGCGGACGCCGCGTGCGCGCAGCACGGCGGCGAGGCGTTGCGCGCGGTCGTGCAGTTGCGCGTAGCTGAGTTTGTGCTCGGCGAAGATCAGCGCGGTGGCGTCGGGGCTGCGTTCGGCCTGCTGTTCGAGCACGCTGGCCAGATCCAGCGCGGGCACCGGCAGGGTGCGCGCGTTCCAGTCGTGCAGGACGCGCTGGCGCTCTTGCGCGGGCAGCACGTCGAGTTCGGCCAGCGAACGCTGCGGCTGTTCGGCGAAGGCTTCCAGGATGCGGGTGTAGCTGTCGATCAGGCGTTGGACCTGCGCGGGCGTGTACACGTCGGTGCGGTAGCTGAAGCCCAGGCGGATGCGCTCGCCGGGTACGGCCGACAAGCCCAAGGGATAATGCGAGGTGTCGCCGCCGTGGTGGCTGTGGAAATCCACCTGCAGTTGCTGCGACTGCGCCTTCAGGCTGGCTTCGTCGACGGGGTAGCTCTCGTACACCATCAAGGTGTCGAACAATTCGCCCAGACCGGCCAGACGCTGGATCTCGCTCAGGCCGAGGTGGCTGTGTTCGAGCAGCGCCGACTGTTGCTGCTGCAAACGCCGCAGCAGCGCGTGCAGCGGTTCGCCCGCGTGCAGACGCAGGCGCAGCGGCAAGGTGTTGATCAACAGGCCGACCATCTGCTCGCTGCCGGCCAGTTCGGCCGGGCGGTCGGCGAAGGTGATGCCGAACACCACGTCGTCGCGGCGCAGCAGGCGCGCGAGCAGAATGCCCCAGGCCGCCTGGATCACCGTGTTTAAGGTCACGCCGCAGTGGCGCGCCTGTTCGGCCAGACGCGCGCTCAACGCTTGCGGCAGGTAGTGCTGCTGCAATGCCGGGGCGCTGGCGGCGACGTTGTTGGTGCTGATCCGGCTGGGTTCTTCCAAGCCGGCCAGGGCCTCGCGCCATGCGCTCAGCGCCGCCGGTTTGTCGCGGCTGCCGAGCCAGCGCAGGTAGTCGCGATACGGCGTGACCCGCGGCAGCTCGGCCTGTTCGCCTTCGGCGTACAGGGTCAGCAGTTCCTGGATCAGGATCGGCGTGGACCAGCCGTCGAGCAGGATGTGGTGGCTGGTGAACACCAGATAGTGACGCTGCGCCGCGGTGCGCACCAGGGTGAAGCGCAGCAACGGCGCCGCGGACAGGTCGAAGCGTTGTTGTTGGTCCTCGCGCAGCAGCTCGGCGAAGCCGGCTTCGTCGAGTTCCAGTTCGCGCCACGGCGCGTCCAAGATGTGCGGAATGACTTGCACCGCCTCGTTCAAACCTTCGTGCACGAACGCCGCGCGCAGGTTGGCGTGGCGTTGCAGCAGCCGGTTCGCGGCCGTGCGCAGCGCGTCGCTGCGCAGCGGGCCGTCGAAGCGGAACGCCACCTGCATCATGTAGTTGTCGTGCGCCTGCTCATCGTACAAGGCGTGGAACAGGAAGCCGTGCTGCAGCGGCGACAGCGGCAGGATGTCGGCCAGCGCCGGCTGCGCGGCTTCGATCGCTTCGATCTGCGCCTGCTCCAGTGCGACCAGCGGCAGGTCGGAGACGGTGAACGCATCGCGCTGGCTGCCGGCCGCGTAGGCGGCGATCGCACGCAGGGCCGCGTTCCAATCCTCGGCCAGTTCGCGCACGGCCGCTTCGTCGAGCAACTCGCCGGCCCAGCTCCAGGTCGCTTTCAACACCGGGCCGTCGCTGCCGTCCAGGGTGATCGCGTTGAGTTCCAGCGCGTGCGTCAACGGCCGCGCCGGGTGGTCGTCGGCTTGCACCGACAAGCGATCGGTCGCGCTCCAGTCTTCGCCGGCGCCGCCGACGCCGAAGCGTCCGAGGTAGTTGAAGGCGATCTGCGGCGCGGCATGATCGGCCAGCGCTTGCCGTCCTTGCTCGCTCAAATAGCGCAGCAAGCCGTAACCGATGCCCTGGTCGGGCAGGCGCCGCAGTTGTTCCTTGACCTGCTTGAGGCAACGCGCCAGCACGCGCTCATCGCTCAGGGCGGTGTCGCTGTCGATGCCGTGCAACTGCAACTGCACCGGGAACAGGCTGGTGAACCAGCCCAGGGTGTGCGACAGCTCGGCGCCGGCGACGATGTCCTCGCGGCCGTGGCCTTCGAGTTCGAAACGCACCGTGTCCGCGTCGCCGAGCCCACGCCGGGCGCGCCAGGCGCGCAGCGCCAGGGCGAACCCGGTGAGCAACACGTCGTTGATGCGGCCGTGGATCGACTCGGGCGCGCGGGTCAGCAGGCAGCGGGTGATCTCGCTGTCCAGGCTCAGACTGAGGCTGCGGCGGGTGGCGACGGTGTCGCGTGCGGGGTCGAGCGCGCGCGTAGCCAGCGGCGGATCTTCACCGGCGAACATCGACTGCCACAGCGGCAGCTCGTGGCTGCGCTGCGCGGCGGCGCGGGGCAGTTGCAGGGCCCAATGGCGCAGCGGGGTCGGCACCGGCGCCAGTGCGATTTCGCGTCCGGCGACGGCGGCCTCGGCGGCTTCCTTCAGATCGGGCAGCAGGATGCGCCAGGAAATGCCGTCGATGGCCAGGTGATGGACCTGCACCAGCAGCATCGGCTGTCCGGCATGTTCGAACCACAGCGCTTGCAGCATGCGCCCGCTGCGCGGATCGAGACTGGCCGCGGCGGCGTTGGCGTGTTCGCGCATGCGCGCTTGGAAGGCCTGCCGGTCGTCGGTCTCGGTCCAGTCGCTGGTATCGATGCGCACTAAGCAATCGGCGGCGCTCACCGCGCCGGCGGCGCGGATCTGCCAACGTTGTTGCGGCGACAACTGCAGGCGCAGCGCGTCGTGATGATCGAGCACGGCCTGCAACGCCGCCGACAGATCGGCTTCGGCCAGTGCCGGCAATTGCAGCAGCACCGATTGGTGATACTGCTGCAGCGGGCCGCCCTGTTGCAGGAACCAGTGCATGATCGGCGTGGCCGGCAGCTCGCCGACCGGCGCTTCCAGCGAAATCTTGGCGGTATCGCTCAACGGCGTCATCGCCTGCGCCAGCGCCTCCACGCACTGGTGCTCGAACACGGTACGCACGCTGATCGACCAACCGGCGCGGCGCAAACGGCTGACCAACTGGGTCGAACCGATGCTGTCGCCGCCGAGCGAGAAGAAGTTGTCGTCGATGCCGACCCGCGGCAGATGCAGAATCTCGGCGAACAGCTCGCACAACAAGGTTTCGCGCGCGTTGCGCGGCCCGCGCTGGCTGGCGCTGAGCAACTGCGGCGCCGGCAGCGCCTTGCGGTCGAGTTTGCCGTTGCCGGTCAGCGGCAGCGCGGCCAGGGCGACGAACGCGGCCGGCACCATGTAGTCGGGCAGACGCTGGGCCAGTTCGGCGCGCAGCGCGGCGGCATCGATATCGCCGGCCACCACATACGCCACCAGTTGTTTCTGGCCGGGATGGTCTTCGCGCGCGATCACCGCGTTCTGGGCGAACCCGGCCTGCGCCAGCGCGGTCTCGATTTCGCCCAGTTCGATCCGATAACCGCGAATCTTGACCTGCTGATCGATACGGCCCAGGTATTCGAGCCGGCCGTGCGCATCCCAGCGGGCGAGGTCGCCGCTGCGGTACATGCGCTCGCCTGCGGCGAAGGGATCGGCGACGAAGCGTTCGGCGCTGAGGCCTGGGCGGTTGAGATAGCCGCGCGCCAGACCGGCGCCGGCGATGTACAACTCGCCGGCCACGCCGCAGGGCTGCGGCCGCAGCTGCGCGTCGAGCACGTACAGGCGCGCATTCCAGATCGGCCGGCCGATCGACACGCTGGCGGCGTCGCGCAGGTCCGCGTCTACCTCAAAGGTGCTGCAGCCGACGGTGGCTTCGGTCGGGCCGTATTCGTTGATCAGGCGCACATCCGGGTAGCGCTCTTGCCAGAACGCCAGATCGGCCGGCAACAGCGCTTCGCCGCCGAGCAGCAAGGCCCGCGCCGGTGCCGGCGCGCCGGGTTCCAAGCCGGCGTTGAGGAGTTTCAGATGCGCCGGAGTGAGCTTGAGCAAGGCATAGCCGCCCTCAGGCCGCTGGGCCAGCAGTTGCGAGAACTCGTTGTCGGCTTCGATCAGGGTCAGCGGCTGGCCTGCCAGCAGCGGGCCGAACAGAACGGTGACGCTGCCGTCGAACGCGGCCGACAGAGTGGTCGCCGAACCGTTGCGGTTGTCGCCGTCGGCGAAGTACGCATGGCCGGACCAGGCGAAGTAGTGCGCGGCGGAACGGTGCGCGACCAGCACGCCCTTGGGCTTGCCGGTGGACCCGGAGGTGTAGATCACGTACGCCGGATGCAGCAGGTTCAGCGGCCGCAGCCGGTCGGCATCGGTCGGGTTGTCGCTGCAGCTTTGGGCCAAACGGCGTTGCAGCACCGGGTCGTCGAGCAGGCACAGTGGCGTCTGCGCGGGCAGCAGATGCGCGAGCGACTCGCGGCTCAGCACGCATACCGGCTTGGCGTCGTCGAGCATGTCGCCCAGACGTTCGCGCGGGTTGCCCAGGTCCAGCGGCAGATACGCTGCGCCGGCCTTCAGCGTGGCCAGCATCGCCACCAGTTGATCCAGCGAGGAGGGCAGAGCGATCGCGACCACGCTTTCCGGCCCCGCGCCTTCGGCGATCAGCACATGGGCGAGGCGGTTGGCGCGCTGGTTGAGCACGTCGAAGTCGAGTCGCTGGTCGGCGCAGATCGCGGCCGGCGCCGACGGCGTGCGCACGACCTGGGCTTCGAACAGCGCCGGCAGGGGCGCCTCGATCACGTCGTGTTCGCTGGCGTTCCAGTCGTGCAGCAGACGCTGGCGCTCCATCGCGTCCATCAGTTCGACGCTGCCGATGGTCTGGCTCGAATCGTCGGCGACCGCGTACAGCAGGCGCTCGAAGCGCTGCAGCAGGGTCCGCACACTGGCTTCGTCGAACAGGTCCGTGGAGAACTCCAGCGCGCCTTGCAGGCCGGCGGGCTGGCCGTCGGCGTGGGTGCGCTCGGAGAAGGCGAAGTTGAGATCGAACTTGACCACATCCAGTTCGAGCGAATGCGGCTCGCAGCGCAGGCCCGGCAGATGCAGCTCGCCCGCGCCCATGTTCTGCAGCACCACCATCACCTGGAACAGCGGGTGATAGGCCAGCGAACGCACCGGGTTGAGCTGTTCGACCAGTTGCTCGAACGGCAGATCCTGATGTTCGTATGCGGCCAGATCGGTGTCGCGCACGCGCGCGAGCAGGGTCGCGAAGCTGGGATCGCCGGAGGTGTCGACGCGCAGCACCAGGGTGTTGAGGAACAGGCCGACCAGATCGTTGAGCGCGGCATCGGTGCGGCCCGCCACCGGCGTGCCCAGCGGAATGTCGGTGCCCGAGCCCATCCGGGTCAGCAGCGCGGCGACCGCGGCCTGCAACACCATGAACAAGGTCGCGCTGTGGCGCCGGGTCAGCGCCAGCAGACGCCGGTGCAGTTCGGCGTCGAGTTCGAAGTGCAGCGGCTTGCCGCGATAGCTGGTGACGTTGGGACGCGAGCGGTCGCTGGGCAGCGGCAACTGTTCGGGCAGATCGGCCAGCCGCTGTTTCCAGTAATCGATCTGTTGCCACAGCAGGCTGTCGCCGTCGTCCTCGCGGCCCATCAGCTGGTGCTGCCACAAGGTGTAGTCGGCGTACTGCACCGGCAGCGGCGTCCACGCCGGCGCCTTGCCGGCCAGACGCGCGGCGTAGGCCTGCGACAGATCGCGCGACAACGGCGCCAGCGAAGCGCCGTCGCCGGCGATGTGGTGCAGCAGCAGAAGCAGCACGTGGTCGTCGGCACCGACCCGGAACAAGGTCGGCCGCAGCGGCAGTTCGCAGGTCAGATCGAAGGCGTAAGCCGCCGCGTCGCGGATGTGGGCGTCGAGCGCCTGCGCATCGGTCCGAACCAGTTCCAGCGGCAGAAACGCGGCGCTGTCGTCGAGGCTGTCGTGCGCGCCCGGCGCGGCCAGGATGTACTGCTGCGGCGTGTCGCCTTCGGGAAACAGCGTGCGCAGGCTTTCGTGGCGCGCCAGCAGGTCGTTGATCGCCGCTTGCAGCGCATCACGGTCGAGTTCGCCGTGCAGGCGCAGCGCCAGCGGGATGTTGTAGGTCGCGCTCGGCCCTTCGAGCTGATGCAGGAACCACAGGCGATGTTGGGCGTACGACAGCGGCAGTCGCTCCGGTCGCGTCTGCGCCGACAGCGCCGGCCGGCGCAGGCGGTTGCGGTCCAGGTGCGGCGCCAGTGCCGCCACGGTGCGTTGTTCGAACAAGGCGCGGATCGGCAGCTCCAGTTGCAGCCGGGCGCGGATCAGGCCGATCAGGCGGATCGCCAGCAGCGAATGCCCGCCCAGATCGAAGAAGCTGTCGTCGATGCCGACGCGCTCGCGCCCGAGCACTTCGGCGAACAACTGGCACAGCAGTTCTTCGCGCGGGTTGCGCGGCAGGCGCAGGCTGGCCGCGGCGTAGTCCGGCGCGGGCAGGGCCTTGCGGTCGAGCTTGCCGTTGGGAGTGAGCGGCAGCGCGTCCACGCCGATGAAGGCGCTGGGGATCATGTAGTCGGGCAGGCGGCCGTCGAGCGCCTTGCGCAGGGTCTCGGCATCGATGCGTTGTTCGCTGCCGGCCAGATAGGCGACCAGTTGCTTGTCGCCGGGGATGTCCTCGCGCGCGATCACCGCGTTGTTGACGAAACCGATCTGGGCCAGCGCCGCTTCGATTTCGCCCAGCTCGATGCGGAAGCCGCGGATCTTGACCTGATGGTCGACGCGGCCGAGGTAATCCAGCCGGCCGTCTTCGCGCCAACGGGCCAGATCGCCGCTGCGGTACATGCGTTGGCCGGGCGTGAAGGGATTGGCGATAAAGCGTTCGGCGGTCAGGCCGGCGCGATTGAGATAGCCGCGGGCCAGACCGGCGCCGGCGATGTACAACTCGCCCGGCACCCCGGCCGGGACCGGACGCAACGCGGCGTCGAGCACGTACAGCTCGGTGTTCCAGATCGGCCGGCCGATCGACACGCTGCTGGCCTCACGCATGTCCTCGCGGATGTCTTCGGTGCTGCAACCGACCGTGGCCTCGGTCGGGCCGAATTCGTTGACGATTCGGATTTGCGGATAGCGTTGCTGCCAGAACGCCAGATCGGCCGGCACCAACGCTTCGCCGCCGAGCAGCAACATCTTGCCCGGTGCCGGCGCGGCGGAGTCTTCGAGCATCGGGTTGAGCGCTTTCAGGTGCGCGGGGGTCAGCTTGAGCAGGCTGTATTCGACCGGCGCAGTCGGCGTGCCCAGCGCGGACAACTCGCTGCCCGCGGGCAGCAAGGTCAGCGGTTCGCCGGCCAGCAGCGGGCCGAACAACAAGGTGACGCTGCCGTCGAAGGTGCTCGACAGCGTGGTCGGCGAACCCAGGCCGGCGCCGTCGCTGGCCTCGTTCAAGCCGAAGTAGTGATGCCGGCTCCAGGCGAAGTAGTTGGCCGCGCTGCGATGCGCCACCAGCACGCCTTTGGGACGGCCGGTCGAGCCGGAGGTGTAGATCACATAGGCCGGGTGATCGGCATGCAGCGGTTGCCGGCGCTCGCTATCGCTCGGGTCGTGCGCGGGCGCTTGCGCCAGACGCGCGAGCACCTCGGCAGCGTCCAGCGTCAGCCGCGGCGCGTCGGCGGGCAGGGCGGCGACATCGGCGCGGGTGATCACGCGCACCGGCTCGGCGTCGTCGAGCATGAACGCCAGACGCTCGGGCGGATAGTCGATGTCCAGCGGCAGGTACGCGGCGCCGGCCTTGAGCGTGGCGAGCAGGGCCACCATCAGGTCGAGCGAGCGCGGCAGGGCGATGGCGACGATGCTTTCCGGGCCCGCGCCCTCGGCGATCAGTACATGGGCCAGGCGGTTGGCGCGGGCGTTCAGCTCGGCGAAATCGAGCCGGTCTTGCTCGAAAATCGCGGCGACGGCGCTCGGGGTGCGTGCGGCCTGTCGCTCGAACAGCGTCGGCAGCGGCAACGGCGTCACGGCATGCGCGGTCGTGTTCCACTCGCGCAGTCGCTCATGCTCGCCGGCATCGAGCAAGTCGATCCGCGCCAGACTGCCGTCCAGACGATCGGCGAACGCGGTCAGGATGCGAGCGTAACGCTCGCCGATGCGCTGGATCTGTTCGGCCTCGAACAGATCCGGGCGGTAGCTGAAACCCAGATGGATCCGGGCGCCCGGGCCGACCACCATGCTCAAGGGGTAATGCGAGGTATCGCCGCCGCAATGGCTGTGGATGCCGATCCGCAGTGCGCCCTGGTCGCCGGCATCCCCGGCGTCGCTGGGATAGTTTTCGAAGACCACCTGGGTGTCGAACAACTCGTGTTCGACCCCGGTCAGGCGCTGGATCTCGACCAGGCTCAGGTGCTGGTAATCCAGCAGCGCCGACTGCTGCTCCTGCAAACGCAGCAGCAACTGGCGCAGGGTTTCTTCCGGCCGCAGTTGCAGGCGCACCGGCACGGTGTTGATCAGCAGACCCAGCATCTGCTCGACCCCGGGCAGTTCCGGCGGGCGGCCGGACACGGTGGCGCCGAACACCACGTCGTCGCGTCCGCACAGGTGGCCGATCAGGATCGCCCAGGCCGCCTGGATCAGCGTGTTCATGGTGACGCCGACGCTGCGCGCCTGCTGCACCAGCCGCGCGCTCAGATCTTCCGGCAACAGATGCACTTGCGTGGCCGGCAGCGCAGTCGTGGTCGAGGCTTCGACCACGCGGGTCGGCTGCTCGACCCCAGCCAGGGCCTTGCGCCATGCGTTCAAGGCGGCTTGCTTGTCGCGCGATTCCAGCCAGCGCAGGTAGTCGCGATACGGCGTAACCCGCGCCAGCGCCGCAGTGTCGCCGTTGCTGCGGTACAACTCGACGAACTCGCGCAGGAACAGCCCCATCGACCAACCGTCGAGCAGGATGTGGTGGTGGGTGAAGATCAGCCGGTAATGCTGGCGGTCCATCCGCACCAGGGCGAAGCGCAGCAGCGGCGCCTGGCTCAGGTCGAAGCGCTCGTGCTGATCGGCATGCAAAAGCTCCGCATACGCGGCCTCGCGCTCAGCGGCGGGCTGGCCGCTGAGGTCGATGTCGCGCCAGGGCAGCTCCACCGAGCGCAGGATCAACTGCACCGGCTCCTTGACCTTCTGGTGCACGAACGCCGCGCGCAAGTTGGCGTGACGCTGGACGATCGCCTCGGCGGCGCGACGCAGCGCCGCCGGATCCAGCGGCCCGTCGAAGCCCAGCACCATCTGCACGACATAGCTGTCCTGCACCTGCTGGTCGTACAGGGCATGGAACAAGAAGCCCTGTTGCAACGGCGACAGCGGCAGCAAGTCTTCAATCTGGTGCTTTTGCATACAGCGACTCCAGGAATTCGATGTCGGTCTGATCCAGCGAGATCAGCGGTACGTCGGAAGGGGTGAGCGCGGCGCCGTCGGAACGGGCGGCGAAATCGGCGATGCGGTGCAGGGCCTTGAACCAGGCTTGCGCCAGCTCCTGCACTTCGGCTTCGTTGAGCAGGGCGCCGGCCCACAGCCAGTGCGCGTGCAACTGCGGCCCGTCCGGCCCGTCCACGGCGACCGCGCTGAGGTCGAGCACATGCGGCAGCGCCTGCTTGTCGGCGGCGCCGCCGCCCATCGCCGGCGCGTCGGCCGGCGCTTGCCAGGCCGCGTGCTTGGCGGTCGCGGCGTGCGCGGTGGCGCCATGAGCGCCGCCGAAGCGGCCCAGGTAGTTGAAGCCGATCTGCACCGCCGGATGCGCCTGCAACGCGGTGCGGCCGATCTTGCTCAGGTAACGCAGCAGGCCGTAGCCGATGCCGCGGTCGGGCAGGCGCCGCAGCTGTTCCTTGACCTGCTTGAGCGCCTGCTCCAACACCGCGTCGTCGCGCAGGGCCAGGGCCGGATCGAGCGCCGACAGATCCAGCTGCACCGGGAACAGACTGGTGAACCAGCCCACCGTCCGGCTCAGGTCGGCGCCTTCGAGGATGTCCTCGCGGCCATGGCCTTCCAGATCGAAGCGCACGCTGCGCAGGCGCTTGCGGTTCTGCCCGTTGCGTTCGCGCCAGCCGATCAGGGCCAAGGCGAATGCGGTCAGCAGCACGTCGTTGACGCCGCCGTGGATGCGTTCGGGCGCGCGGGTCAGCAGGATCTGGGTGGTCTTCGCATCCAGGGTCAGGCTGAGTTGCGCCTTGCTGGCGAAGGTGTCGTGGGCCGGATTGAACGCGCGCCAGCCCAAGGTCGGGTCTTCGCCCTCGAACATCGACTGCCACAGCGGCAATTCGGCCAGACGCTGCTCGGCCAACGCCGGCAGTTGCAAGGCCCAATGCCGCAGCGAGGTCGCCACCGGCTGCAACTGCGCCGGCCGACCGGCGCGCACCGCTTCCCACGCGGCTTGCAGGTCCGGCACCAGGATCCGCCAGGACACGCCGTCGACGGCTAGGTGATGGATCAGCAGCAACAGGCGCGAGTCGCTGTCGCTGTCGAGCCAGACGATCTGCAGCATGCGTCCGGCGCGCAGGTCCAGGCGCTCGCTGGCCAGCCGCGCCTGCGTTTGCAGGTGCTCGCGCAGATGCGCGGGCGAGGGGGCTTCGGCGGCGATCGCGCGTGCGTCGCAGCGGACGATCAACGCATCGGCATCGACGCTGCCGGCTGCGCCGATGGACAGTTGCCGCTCATCCGCATCCGCGTCGAGCACGCACAAGCGCAAGGCGTCGTGGTGATCGAGCAAGGCTTGCACGGCTTGCACCAAATCGGCGCGTTCCAGCTTGGGCACTTGCAACTGCATCGACTGATGGAAGCCGTCGAGCGGCCCGTGCTGGTCGAGGAACCAATGCACGATCGGCGTCGCCGGCAGCGTTCCGGTCGGCGCTTCCACGCTCAGCGCCTGGGTTTCGCGCACCGGCCGGGCGATCGCCGCCAGCGCTTCCACGCTCTGGTGCTGGAACACCTCGCGCACGCTGATCGCCAGTCCCTGGTTATGGGCGCGGCTGACCAGTTGGATCGAACTGATGCTGTCGCCGCCGAGAGCGAAGAAGCTGTCGTCCAGGCCCACTTGCGCCAGCCCCAGCACTTCTGCGAACAGCGTGCACAGGATCGCTTCTTCGGCGTTGCGCGGGCCGCGCGCACTGGTCGGCGCGAAGCTCGGCGCCGGCAGCGACTTGCGGTCGAGTTTGCCGTGAGTGGTGAGCGGCAAGGTGTCGAGCGCGACCAGCGCCGCGGGCACCATGTAGTCGGGCAAGCGCTCGGACAGGCCGGCGCGCAGCGCCGCCATGTCGTCGACGCTGGCGACCACGTAGCCGACTAGTTGTTTGTGGCCGGGTCGATCCTCGCGCACGATCACCCGCGCCTGGCTCACTCCATCGAGCGCGCGCAAGGCCGCTTCGATCTCGCCCAGTTCGATGCGGAAGCCGCGGATCTTGACCTGCTCATCGGCGCGGCCGAGGAAATCCAGGGTGCCGTCGGCGCGCCAACGGGCCAGATCGCCGGAACGGTACAGGCGCTCGCCCGCGGCGAAGGGATTGGCGACGAAGCGGGTGGCGGTGAGGCCGGCGCGGTTGAGATACCCGCGCGCCAGCCCCAGGCCGGCCACGTACAACTCGCCGCCCACACCCACCGGCACCGGCTGCAAACGTTCGTCGAGCACGTACAACTGCAGGTCGGGCGTGGCGCGGCCGATCAGGCTGCCCGCCGCTGCTGCGGCCATATCGCGATCCAGCGGCTGGAAGCTGGCGTGCACGGTGACTTCGGTGATGCCGTACATGTTGACCAAGCGCGGGGCTTGGTCGTCGTGGCGCGCATACCAGTCGTTCAAGCGGCGCAGGTCCAGCGCTTCGCCGCCGAACACCACCGTGCGCAGGCTCAGCGCTTGCCGCTGGCTATCGGCCAGTTCGGCATCGGCCTGGATCAATTGGTAGAACGCCGACGGCGTCTGGTTGAGCACGGTGACCCGTTGCTCGGCCAGCAGGCGCAGGAAGTCCGGGGTCGAGCGGGCGATGTGACGCGGCACCACCACCAGCCGGCCGCCGTAGAGCAGGGCGCCCCAGATCTCCCACACCGAGAAGTCGAAGGCGTAGGAGTGGAACAGGCTCCATACGTCGCGCTCGCTGAACTCGAACAGCGGCTGGGCGGTGTCGAACAGGGCGATCACGTTCTGATGCGAGATCAGCACGCCCTTGGGCTGCCCGGTCGAGCCGGAGGTGTAGATGACGTAGGCGCGGTGTTCCGAGGCGCTGCGCGGCGACGGGTTGGCCGCCGGCTGCGCCGCGAGCAAGGCCTGGGTCGCCGCATCGTCCAGCACGATGCTCGGCACCGCCGACGCGGGCAGCTGCGTTTGCAGATCGGCGTGGGTCAGCAACTGCACCGGCTTGGCGTCTTGCAGCATGTAGGCCAGACGTTCGGCCGGATAGTCCGGGTCCAGCGGCAGGTACGCCGCGCCGGCCTTGAGCACGGCCAGGATCGCGACCAGCGTATCGAGCGAGCGCGGCAGGGCGATGGCGACCAGGTCTTCAGGTTTCGCGCCGCGCTCGATCAACACATGCGCCAACTGGTTGGCGCGGGCGTTGAGTTGGGCGTAGCTCAGCGTCTGCGCCTCGCAGACCACGGCGATGGCGTCGGGGTACAACGCGGCCTGACGTTCGAAGCGCGCCTGCAAGGTATCCGGTGCGACCGCTTGCGGGGCCGGATTCCATTCCAGCAACAGCTGCGCGCGTTCGTCGGCTTCGAGCAGGTCGACCGTGCCGATGGTTTGCGCCGGCTGCGCGGCCATCGCTTCGAGCATACGTACGAAACGGCGGGCGATGGTTTGCGCGGTGTTCGAGTCGAACAGATCGGTGGCGTATTCCAGCTGCGCGCCCAGGCCGCTCGCGCCGCCGTCTTCGCTCTGGCGTTCCCACACATTGAGACTGAGATCGAACTTCGCGATCGGCAGCTCGTAGCTTTGCTCGCCCAGGCTCAGCCCCGGCAACCGCAGGCTGGCTTTGGCGGTGTTCTGCAGCACCAGCATCACCTGGAACAAGGGGTGATGGGAGAGCGAGCGGGTCGGGTTGAGTTCGTCGACCAGTTGCTCGAACGGCAGGTCCTGGTGCTCGTAGGCGGCCAGATCGGCCTGGCGCACGCGCGCGAGCAGCGCATCGAAGCTCGGATCGCCGCCAGTGTCGGTACGCAGCACCACCGTATTGAGGAACAGGCCGACCAAGTCGTTCAGCGCATCGTCGGTACGGCCGGCGACCGGGCTGCCGATGGCGATGTCGGTGCCCGCGCCCAGTCGGGTCAGCAGCGCCGCCAGCGCGGTGTGCAGCAGCATGAACAAGGTCGCGCCGCGCTGGCGCGCCAGCGCTTGCAGGCGCTGATGGGTGTCGGCGTCGATCTCGAAGTCGAAACGGCCGCCGCGGTAGCTGGCGATCGGCGGACGCGGGCGGTCGGACGGCAGCGCGATCTGTTCGGGCAGATCGCTGAGCGTTTCCCGCCAATAGCCGAGCTGACGCGCGGCGCGGCTGGCGGGATCGGCGATCTCGCCCAGCAGTTGCTGCTGCCACAAGGTGTAGTCGGCGTACTGCACCGGCAGCGGCGCCCACTCGGGCGCGCGGCCGTCGCGGCGTGCCGCGTAAGCCTGCGACAGATCGCGCGCCATCGGCTCCATCGAGGCGCCGTCGCCGGCGATGTGATGCAGCAACAGCAGCAATACATGGCGTTGCGGCGACAACCGGAACAACTGCGCCTGCAGCGGCAACTCATGACCCAGGTCGATCGGACGCACCGCGGCGGCGTCGAGCGCGGCCGGCAACTCGGCGTCCTCGACATCCACCACCGGCAGCTCGAGTTCGGCATGCGCCAGGATGTGCTGCATCGGCTGTTCGCCGTGCGGGAAGATCGTGCGCAGGCTCTCGTGGCGTTGCAGCAGGTCGTTCAATGCCGCACGCAGCGCATCGGTGTCGAGCTCGCCCTCCAGACGCAGCGCCAGCGGGATGTTGTAGGTCGCGCTGGGGCCTTCGAAGCGGTACAGAAACCACAGCCGTCGCTGCGGGTACGACAGCGGCAATACCTCCGGACGCGGCATCGCCTGCAACTGCGGGCGTTGCTCCTCGGACTCGGACCAACGCGCGGCGAGGGCTTCGACGGTGGGCTGTTCGAACGCGCTGCGGATCGGCAACACGATGCCGAGTTCGGCGCGAATGCGGCTGACCAGGCGAGTCGCGAGCAGCGAATGTCCGCCGAGGGCGAAGAAGTTGTCGTCGATACCGACGCCAGACTCCTCCAATCCCAGCACTTCGGCGAACAAGCGGCACAGCGCGGCTTCGCGCGGGTTGCGCGGGGCGCGCTGCGCGGCGGCGGCGAAATCCGGCGCCGGCAACGCCTGCTGATCGAGCTTGCCGTTGGGGGTGAGCGGCAAGGCGTCGATGGCGACGATGGCGGCGGGCACCATGTAGTCGGGCAGACGCTGGGCCAGCGCCGCGCGCACTGCGGCGGCGTCCACTTGCGCGGCGACCACGTAGGCGACCAGACGCGGCAGGCCCGGACGATCTTCGCGTGCGAGCACGGCATGGTGCGGATGGCCGAGTTCGGCCAGGGCCGCTTCGATTTCGCCCAGTTCGATGCGGAAGCCGCGGATCTTGACCTGATGGTCGACCCGGCCGAGGTAATCGAGCTGACCGTCGCCGCGCCAGCGCACCAGATCGCCGCTGCGGTACATGCGCTCGCCCGGCGCGAACGGGTTGGCGACGAAGCGTTCGGCGCTGAGCGCGGCGCGGCCGAGGTAGCCGCGGGCCAGGCCGGGGCCGCCGATGTACAACTCGCCGGACACGTTGGCCGGCACCGGCTGCAGGTGTTCGTCGAGCACGTACAGCCGCACTTGCGCGAGCGAGCGGCCGATCGGCGGCGCGTTGCCGGCGGTATCGTTCAAGCCGTCGCTGATGCTGACGCAGATGCTGGCCTCGGTCGGGCCGTAAGCGTTGCGCATGTTGCGGCTGCGCGACCACGCCGCCACCAGCGGCGCAGGGCAGGCTTCGCCGC
The DNA here is from genome assembly GCF_036961695.1 of Pseudomonas sp. CGJS7. Taxonomy (NCBI): domain Bacteria; kingdom Pseudomonadati; phylum Pseudomonadota; class Gammaproteobacteria; order Pseudomonadales; family Pseudomonadaceae; genus Pseudomonas; species Pseudomonas sp. CGJS7. The sequence goes on from NZ_JBAMDI010000006.1 coordinate 145,826, forward strand.
CGACCACCAGGGTCCGCAACGCGGTCACCGACTCGGCGTCCAGGCTGGCCAAGGCGCTCGGCGGGATCAGCGCGTGGCTGATGTCGAAGCGATGCAGCGTCGCCGCCAGTTCGTCGCCCAGCAATACGCCGGGACGCGGCAATACCAGGGCCGCGCCGGGCGCGAACGCCATCAGCATTTCCATGGTCGCCGCGTCGAAACTCAGCGAGGCGAACTGCAGCACGCGGCTGTGCGCGGTCAGCGCGAACCGCTGGATCTGCGCCTGGGCCAGGCCCGGCAGCCCCGCGTGCGCGACCACCACGCCCTTGGGACGGCCGGTGGTGCCGGAGGTGTAGATGACATAAGCCGGGTGTTGCGGCGACAAGGCGCGGGTGCGCTGGTCGTCGCGCGGATTGTCGAACTGGCCCGCGTCGAGGTGGGTGTCGGCGTCGGCGCAGAGTTCGTCGAGCACATCGTCCAGCCACAGCACCGACGGGAAATCGGGCAGCCGTTCGGCGGCATCGCGCCGGCCGATCAGCAATGCTGGCTTGGCGTCGTCGAGCATGTAGGCCAGACGCTCGGCCGGATAGTGGGTGTCCAGCGGCAGGTAAGCGGCGCCGGCCTTGAGGATGGCCAACAGCGCGATGACCGTCGCCGGCGAACGCGGCACGGCGAGCGCGACCAGAGCTTCCGGGCCGATGCCTTGCGCGATCAGGCGATGGGCCAGCGCATTGGCGCGGCGGTTGAGCTGCGCGTAGCTCAGGCGGTCGAAACCGAGGCCGTCGAATTCGCCGAGCAAGGCCGGGGCGTCGGGCGTGAGCAGCGCGTGTCGTTCGAACAGTTGCGGGAACAGCAGTTCAGGCGGCTGCGAGGCTTCGGTTATCTCCGCAAGTGCGGGGCGGCCGGAGGTCAACTGCTTGCGTTCGTCCGCGTCCAGCACGTCGATGCTCGACAAACGGCGCTGCGGGTCCAGCGCCACCGCTTCCAGCACGCGGCGCAAACGTTCGACCAATGCGGCGATGCTGTCGGCATCGAACAGGTCGGTGGCGTACTCCAATACGCCGCGCAGACCGTCGGCGCGGCCGTCCTCGCTCCAGTGCTCGGCCAGTCCCAGATTGAGATCGAACTTGGCGACGGTCAGCTCCAGCTCGACCGGACAGTCCTGCAATCCCGGCAGATCGAGCAGCGGGCGCTCATTGTTCTGCAGCGTCAGCGCGACCTGGAACAACGGATGATGGGCCAGCGAACGGCTAGGGTTGAGCGCTTCGACCAGCCGTTCGAACGGCAAGTCCTGATGTTCGTACGCGGCCAGATCGGCGGCGCGCACGCGTTGCAGCAGTTCGGCGAAGCGCGGGTTGCCGGAGGTGTCGGTGCGCAGCACCAGGGTGTTGACGAAGAAACCGATCTGTTCGTCGAGCATCGCATCGGTGCGCCCGGCGACGGGGCCGCCGATGGCGATGTCGGTGCCGGCGCCCATCCGGGTGAGCAGGGCCGCGAACGCGGCCTGCAGCACCATGAACAAGGTCACCCCGTGGCTGCGCGCCAGCGCCGACAGGCGCTCGTGCAACTGAGCGTCGAAATCGATCGCCCAGCTCGCGCCGCGTTGGCTGGCCGCGTGCGGACGCGGCCGGTCGCTCGGCAGGCTCAGCTGTTCCGGCAGATCGGCCAGGGTCTTGCGCCAGTAGTCCAACTGGCGGGCGATGGTGCTGTCGGGCTGGTGTTCCTCGCCCAGCAACTGGCGTTGCCACAGGGCGTAATCGGCGTATTGCACCGGCAGCGGCGCGAACTGCGGCGCCTGGCCTTCGCGGCGGGCGGCGTAGGCCAGGCTGAGGTCGCGCGCCAGCGGCGCCATCGACGCGCCGTCGCCGGCGATGTGGTGCAGCACCAGCAACAGCACGTGCTGCTCCGCTCCGCGGCGGAACAAGTGCGCGCGCAACGGCAGTTCGGTTTCCAGCGCGAAGGCATGGCCCGCGGCGGCGTGCATGTCCTCACGCCAGCCGGTCTCTCCGCTGTCGCGCAGCGGGATATCGAGACTGGCTTCGGCGCGGATGCGCTGCACCGGCGTGCCGTCGACTATCTCGAACACGGTGCGCAGGCTTTCGTGACGCGCCAGCACATCGTTGAGCGCCTGGGTCAGCGCCGCGTGATCGAGCGCGCCGTCCAGGTGCACCGCCATCGGGATGTTGTAGGCGGTGCTGGCTTCGTCCAACTGTTGCAAGAACCACAGGCGCTGCTGCGCATGCGACAGCGGCAACGTAGCCGGACGCGGTTGCGGCGTCAGCGCCGGTCGCGCGGCCGCGGTTTCGTCCAGACGCTGAGCCAGCGCGGCTACCGTCGGCGCCTCGAACAGATGGCGGATCGGCATTTCCTTGCCGAACGCCGCGCGGATGCGGCTGGTCAGACGCGTGGCCAACAACGAATGGCCGCCGAGCAGGAAGAAGTTGTCGTCGATGCCGACGCGTTCGAGCTTGAGCACCTCGGCGAACAGGCGGCTGAGCAGTTCCTCCTTGGGCGTGCGCGGCGCACGCGAGCCGATGGTGGCGAAGTCGGGCTCGGGCAGGGCGCGGCGGTCGAGCTTGCCGTTCGGAGTCAGCGGCAGCGCGTGGATCGCAACGAATGCCGTCGGCACCATGAAATCGGGCAGATGGGCGAGCAGGGCGGCGCGCAACGCCGGCGCATCCACCCGCGCGGCGACCAGATAGGCCACCAATTGCGGTTGGCCGTGCCGGTCCGCGCGGGTCAGCACCGCGTTGTGGGCGAAGCCGGCGCGGACCAGGGCGGTTTCGATTTCGCCCAGCTCGACCCGGAAACCGCGGATCTTGACCTGATGATCGGCGCGGCCCAGGTAGTCGAGCGCGCCGTCGCGGCGCCAACGGGCGCGGTCGCCGCTGCGGTACATGCGTTCGCCGGGCGCGAACGGATTGGCGACGAAGCGTTCGGCGGTCAGGCCCGGACGGCGCAGATAGCCCAGGGCCAGATTGGCGCCGGCGATGTACAACTCGCCCGGCACGCCCGCCGGCACCGGCTGCAACTCGGCGTCGAGCACGTACAGGCGGGTGTTCCAGATCGGCGCGCCGATCGGTACGCCGGCCGGATCGTTCCAGCCGGCGGCGTCGCTCGCCAACGCATGCGCGCTGACCACATGGGTTTCGCTGGGGCCGTAGTGGTTGTGCAGACGCCGGTCCGGCGCCTGATCGCGCCAGGCGCGCAAGGCCGGACTCAGGTTCAAGGCCTCGCCGGCCTGGACCAGAGTGTGCAACGCCGGCAACGTCAGCGCCTGTTCCTGCGCCGCGGCGCAGACCGCATCGAGCACCAGGTTCGGCGCGTACAGCTCGTTGACCGCATGCTGCTGCAACCACGCGGCCAGCCGCGCCGGATCGCGCTGGGTCTCGCGCAGCGGAATCGCCAGGGTCTTTCCGCTGGTCAGGGTCGAGAAGATTTCCTGCGCGGAGACGTCGAAGCTCAGCGCGGTGAACTGCGCGACCACCGTTGCGGATTGGACCGGTTCGGCGACGTTGGATCCGGACAGCGCGCCGTGATGCCACGCCATCAGATTGCTCAGGGCCTGATGCGGCAGCGCCACGCCCTTGGGCTTTCCGGTCGAACCGGAGGTGTAGATCACATAGGCCGGGTGTTGCGGCCGCAGCGCGCTCAGGCGGTCGCGGTCGGTCGGATCGGTCGATGGCCATTGCTCGGCCAGTGCGGCGGTGAAATCGCGATCCAGCAACAGCGCCTCGCACTCGTGCGCGGGCAACTGCGCCGCCGTATCGCTGTGGCTGAGCAACAGCTTGGGCTGCGCGTCGGCGAGCATATGGGCCAGACGTTCGGCCGGATAATCCGGGTCCAGCGGCAGGTACGCCGCGCCGGCCTTAAGCACCGCCAGCAATGCCACCACCATGTCGACCGAACGCGGCACGGCCAGCGCGACCAGTTCGCCCGGGCCGACGCCGTGGCCGATCAAGCGATGCGCCAGGCGGTTCGCGCGCAGGTTGAGTTCGGCGTAAGTGCAGGCCTGCTGCTCGCAGCGCAGCGCGATCCGCTCGGGCGTGCGCGCGACCTGCGCTTCGAACAAGGCCGGCAGATGGCTCGGCGGCGCGTCCTGGGCGGTGGCGTTGAAGCCGAGCAACAGGTTTTCGCGCTCGGCCGCTTCGAGCAGGTCGATGCGGCCGAGCGGCAGCGTAGCGTCGGTCGCGGCGGCATCCAGCAGGCGCAGATAACGCCGCACCAGTGCCTGCGCGGTGTCGCCGTCGAACAGATCGGTGGCGTATTCCAGCACGCCGCGCAGACCGGCGGCTTCGCCGTCGGCGCCGTAGTCCTCGGTCAGGCCGAGATTGAGATCGAACTTGGCCAGGCCGGGCGAGCAATCGATCGATTCCCACGCCAGCCCCGGCAAGTCCAGCCCGGCGCGCTGGTTGTTCTCCAGCACCAGCATCACCTGGAACAGCGGATGGTGGGCGAGCGAACGGTTGGGGTTCAGCGCTTCGATCAATTGTTCGAACGGCAAGTCCTGCTGGCCGTAGGCGGCGAGATTTCCGGCGCGCACCCGCTGCAACAACTGGGCGAAGCTGGGATTGCCGGAGGTGTCGTTGCGCAGCACCAGAGTGTTGGCGAAGAAGCCGACCAGCGACTCCATCGCCGCATCGGTGCGTCCGGCGATCGGCGTGCCGATGGCGATGTCGTCGCCGGCGCCCAACCGGGTCAGCAACGCGGCCAGACCGGCCTGCAACAGCATGAACAGGCTGACCTGATGCCGCTGCGCGAGCTTCAGCAAGCGTGCGTGCAGATCGGCGTCGACCTGCACGCGCAGACGTTCGCCGCGATAACTCGCCTGCGCCGGACGCGGGCGGTCGCCGATGGCCGGCAGGCATTCGGGCAGCGCGGCCAGCGCATCGCGCCAATAGGCCAACTGCGCGCTGTACACGGCGCTGGGCTGGTTTTGGTCGCCGAGCAGCTCGCGCTGCCACAAGGTGTAGTCGGCGTACTGCACCGGCAGCGGCGCCCACTCCGGCGCACGGCCGTCGCGACGCGCCGCATAGGCCAGACTCAGTTCGCGGCCCAGCGGCGCCAGCGAGCCGGCGTCGGCGGCGATGTGGTGCAGCAACAGCAGCAGCACGTGTTCTTGTTCGGCGCCCGGGGCGGCGTTCAAGCGGAACAGGCGCGCCTTCAACGGGATCTGGTTGGCCAGATCGAAGGCTGCGCGCGCCGCTTGGTCGAGCGTGGCTTGCAGCGCTGCCGGCGCGACGTCTTCGACCGGCAGAGCCCAGGCGATCTCATCGCTGGCGAGGATCTGCTGCCACGGCTCGCCGTCGTGTTCGGCGAACAATGTGCGCAGGCTCTCGTGCCGCGCGAGCACGTCGTGCAGCGCCGAGCGCAGCGCCTCGGCATCCAGCTCGCCGCGCAAGCGCAACGGCAGCGGAATATTGTAGATGCCGCCTTGTTGTTCCAGTTGCTGGATGAACCACATCCGCCGCTGCGCATACGACAGCGGCATGCGTTCGGGCCGCGGCATCGGCCGCAGCATCCGCCGCAGCGCCTGCCGGCCCAGCCGCGGCGACAGCTCGGCCACGCTGGGGCATTCGAACAGGGCGCGGATCGTCGCCTGCGCCCCAAGACTGGCGCGGATGCGGCCGATCAGTTGCGTGGCCAGCAGCGAATGTCCGCCGAGGGCGAAGAAGTTGTCGTCGATACCGACGCGCTCCACTCCCAGCACTTCGGCGAACAGCGCGCACAGCAGGGCTTCCTGTGCGTTGCGCGGGCCGCGGCCTTCGCCGACGGCGAAGTCGGGCGCCGGCAGCGCTTTGCGGTCGAGCTTGCCGTTGGGCGTCAGCGGCAGGGCGTCGAGGGCCACCACCGCCGTGGGCAGCATGTAGTCGGGCAGACGCGCGGCCAGCTGTTGCCGCAGCGTGCTCGCATCGACCGCCTCGCTGGTGGCGACGTAGGCGACCAGACGCTTGTGGCCCGGCTGGTCCTCGCGCAGCAGCACGGCGTTACGCGGATAACCCGCTTGCGCCAGCACCGCTTCGATTTCGCCCAGTTCGATGCGGAAGCCGCGCAGTTTGACTTGGTTGTCGACCCGGCCCAGGCAATCCACGCGGCCGTCGGCGCGGTAGCGCGCCAGATCGCCGGTGCGGTACATGCGCGCACCGGGTTCGAACGGATTGGCGACGAAGCGCTCGGCGGTGAGCGCGGCGCGTTGGTGATAGCCGCGCGCCAGACCGTCGCCGGCGATGTACAGCTCGCCGGCCACGCCGGCCGGCACCGGCTGCAGATGCGCGTCCAGGATATAGACGCGGGTGTTGTCGAGCGGCCGGCCGATGCCGATGTCGGCGTCGGGTTCGACCCGGTCGAGCAGCGACCACACCGTGGTCTCGGTCGGGCCGTACATGTTCCACAGCGCGCCGGCGTCGGCGCTCAGATACGCGGCCAGATCCGGCGGCAGCGCTTCGCCACCGCACAGCAGACGCATCGACGCTTGCGGGCGCCAGCCGTGGCTGCGCAGCATCTGCCAAGTGGCGGGCGTGGCCTGGATCAGCTCGGGCGCGAGCCGGTCGATGTGCGCGGCGAGCAACTGCGCGTCGCCGGCGGTGTCGCGGTCGAGCAGGTGCACGCAGCCGCCTTGCCACAGCGGCAGGTACAGCTCCAGTCCGGCGATGTCGAACGAGATCGGGGTCAGCGCGAGCAGACGCTCGCCCGCGCTCATGCCCGGGCTGCGCGCCATCGAGCGCAGGAAATTGGCCAGCGCGTGCTGCTCGATGGTCACGCCCTTGGGCCGGCCGGTGGAGCCGGAGGTGTAGATCGTGTACGCGGCGGATCGGCGATCAAGCGGCGCGAATGTCGGTACAGCGCCGGGGTTGTGCGAAGGCGCGCGCTCTATCGCCGCCTGGGTCTGCGGCTGATCGAGCAACAAAACCGCGTCGCCGCGTTGTTCGATGTCGGCGATAGCAGTGACAGACGAGGCGTTGGCGATCAATGCCGCCGGCTGAGCGTCGTCGAGCATGTAGGCGATGCGCTCGGCCGGGTAATCCGGATCCACCGGCACGTACGCGGCGCCGCTCTTGAGCACTGCGAGCAGGGCGATCAGCAGCTCGGCCGAACGCGGCAACGCGATCGCCACCCGGTCGCCGCGGCCGATGCCGCGTTCGATCAATACATGCGCCAGCCGGTTGGCGGCGGCGTTGAGTTCGGCGTAATCGAGTTCGCCGTGCGCGTGGACCAGGGCGGTCGCCTGCGGCGTGGCCGCGGCTTGGCGTTCGAAGCGTTGCGGCAACAGCTCGGCGGCGTCGACCTCGGGGCCGGCGCTCCAGTCGCTGAGCAATTGGCTGCGCTCAAGCTCGGTCAGTATCGGCAGCTCAGCCAGACGCAGGCCCGGATCGGCCGCGACCGCTTCCAGCAGGCGTTGCATGCGTTGCGCCAGCCGTTCGACGCTGCCTGCGTCGAACAGATCGCTGGCGTATTCCACCCGGCCGAGCAGGCCGGCGGCGCGGCCGTCGGCGTGGCGGTGTTCGGTCCAGTCGAAGCTGAGATCGAACTTGGCGTTTTCCAGCAGCAGCGGCTGCACGCGCACATCCAGTTCGGCCCAGGCCGGCAGCTCGGCCGCTTGCGTCTGCAAGGCCAGCAGCACCTGGAACAAGGGATGGTGCGAGAGCGAGCGCGCCGGTTTGATCGCGTCGACCAGTTGCTCGAACGGCAAATCCTGGTGTTCGTACGCGGCCAGATCGGTGGCGCGCACGCGCGCCAGCAAGGTCTCGAAGCTGGGGTTGCCCGAAGTGTCGGTGCGCAGCACCAGGGTGTTGAGGAACAGGCCGATCAGCCCGTCCAGCCCTTCCTCGCCGCGGCCGACGATGGGGCTGCCGAGGACGATGTCCTCGCCGGCGCCGACCCGGCTCAGCAACGCCGCCACCGCGGCCTGCAACAGCATGAACAAGCTGGCCTGATGGGCGCCGGCACGGTCCAGCAAGCGCTGGTGCAAGTCGGCCGGCAGGGTGAAGCAGACGCTGCCGCCGTGGTAGCTCACCACCGCCGGACGCGGGCGGTCGGTGGGCAGGCTCATCTGTTCCGGCAGATCGGCCAGCTGACGCTTCCAGTAGTCGAGCTGGTGCGCGCTGCGGCTGTGCGGGTCCTGCACGTCGCCGAGCAATCGGCGTTGCCACAGGCTGTAGTCGGCGTATTGCAGCGGCAGCGGCGTCCAGGCCGGCGCCTGGCCGGTACGGCGTGCGGCGTAAGCCTGGGCGATGTCGTTCACCAACGGCTGCATCGACACCGCGTCGGCGGCGATGTGATGCAGCAACAACAGCAGCACCTGCTCGTCGTCGCCGAGTTCGAACAGCTCCGCGCGCAAGGGCAATTCGCGGCTCAGATCGAAGGCGTGATCGGCGGCACGCTGCAGGTCGTCGCGCAGGCGCGCCTCATCGCTGGCGCGCACCGACAGCGGCACTTCGGCCTGTTCGGGCGCCAGAATCTGCTGCAGCGGTTGTTCGCTGTCGGGGAAGATCGTGCGCAGGCTTTCGTGGCGCGTGGTCAGATCGGCGAATGCGGCGCGCAGCGCGGCGATGTCCAGTTCGCCGCGCAGGCGCAGCGCGACGGTGACGTTGTAGGTGGAACTGGCGCCTTCGAGCTTGTGCAGGAACCACAAGCGCTGCTGCGCGTACGACAACGGCAGCGTCGCCGACCGCGGTTGCGGCCGCAGCGGCGGACGCGGGGCGCTGTTTGGGTCCAGGCGCGGCGCCAGCAGCGCCACCGTCGGCGCTTCGAACAAGCTGCGGATCGGCAGTTCCAGTCCCAGCCGCGAGCGCAGCATGCCGATCAGGCGGATCGCCGACAGCGAATGGCCGCCGAGTTCGAAGAAGTCGTCGTCGATGCCGACCTGCTCGCGGCCCAGCAACTGCGCGAACAGTTCGCACAGCAGTTCTTCGCGCGGATTGCGCGGCGGGCGCAGGCTGGATACCGCTTGGCCCGGCGGTGGCAGTGCGTTGCGGTCGAGCTTGCCGTTGGGGGTCAGCGGCAGCGCCGGCAGCGCGACGAAGGCGCTGGGGACCATGTAGTCGGGCAACTGGCTTTCCAGCGCCACGCGCAGCGCGGCGGTATCGGGCTGGGCGTCGTTGGCGACGACCAGATAGGCGACCAGTTGCTTGTCGCCGGGCACGTCCTCGCGCGCGACCACGGCGTTGCGCGGATAACCGGCGCGGGCGAGGGCGGATTCGATTTCCCCCAGTTCGATGCGGAAGCCGCGGATCTTGACCTGCTGGTCGATGCGGCCGAGGTAATCCAGGCGGCCGTCGTCGCGCCAGCGCGCCAAGTCGCCGGAGCGGTACATGCGCGTACCCGGGTCGAACGGATTGGCGACGAAGCGCTCGGCGGTCAGGCCGGGACGCTGCAAATAGCCGCGCGCCAGGCCTTCGCCGGCGATGTACAGCTCGCCGGCGACACCGGCCGGCAGCGGGCGCAATGCCGCGTCGAGCACGTACAGCTGGGTATTCCAGATCGGGCGGCCGATCGAGACCGCGTCCACGCCGGTCATGTCTTCGATGATGTCTTCGGTGCTGCAACCCACCGTCGCTTCGGTAGGGCCGAACTCGTTGACGATGCGCACCTGCGGATAGCGCTGCTGCCAGAACGCCAGATCGGCCGGCACCAAGGCTTCGCCGCCGAGGATCAGCACCTGTCCCGGCGCCGAAGCGGCGGACGCTTCCAGCATCGGATTGAGCGCCTTGAGGTGCGCGGGCGTCAGCTTGAGCAGGTTGTAGCCAACCGGCTGCGCGGGCGAACCCAGGCTCTGCAACTCGCTGCCGGCGGGTAGCAGAACCAACGGTTCGCCCGCCAGCAGCGCGCCGAACAACAAGGTGACGCTGCCGTCGAAGGTGCTCGACAGCGTGGTCGGCGAACCGTGGCCGTCGTTGGCGCGCGTACGGCCGCCGCCGTCGGCATCCAGGCCGTAATAGTGCTCGCGGACGAAAGCGAAATAGTTGTCGACACTGCGATGGGCGACCAGCACGCCCTTCGGCCGTCCGGTCGAACCCGAGGTGTAGATCACGTAGGCCGGATGCGCCAGTTGCAGTGGGCAACGACGTTCGGCATCGCCGGGATCGTGCGCGGGCGCCTGGGCCAGACGCTGATCCAGCTCGGCCAGATCCAGACGCGGCGCTTGCGCAGGCAGGGTAGCCAGCGCACCGCGGGTGATCACCCGCACCGGCTTGGCGTCGTCGAGCATGAAGGCCAGGCGGTCGGCGGGGTAGTCGACGTCCAGCGGCAGATACGCGGCGCCGGCCTTGAGCACGGCCAGCAAGGCCACGATCAGATCCAGCGAACGCGGCAGCGCGACACCGACGATGCTTTCCGGGCCGGCGCCCTCGGCGATCAGCACATGCGCGAGCCGATTGGCGCGCTGGTTGAGTTCGGCGAAGCTGAGCCGTTGTTCCTGGAAGATCGCGGCGACGGCATCGGGCGTGCGTTCGACCTGACGCTCGAACAGCGCCGGCAGGGTCGAACACGGCAGCTCGCGTTCGGTGGCGTTCCAGGCGCTGAGCTGCTCGCGCGCATCGGCGTCGAGCAGGTCCAACCGCCCCACGCGCTCGCCCAGATCGCCGGCGACGGCTTGCAGGATGCGCTCGAAGCAGCGCTCGATCCGCTCGATCTGCGCATCGTCGAACAGATCGGGGCGATAGCTGATGCGCAAGTGCAGGCAATCGGCCGGCACCAGCAGCAGCCCCAGCGGATAGTGCGACATGTCGCCGCCGCGGCCGCCTTCGGCCAGACGCACGCGCAGCGAGTCTTCGTCGCGGTTGTCGAGGAAGCGACGGTCCTGGGCGTCGAACTGGTAGTTCTCGAACACCAGCAGGGTGTCGAACAATTCCTGATGGCCCAGTTCGCGCAGCAACTCGGTCAAGCCCAGGTGATGCGCGCCGAGCAGCTGCGACTGCTCCTGCTGCAGACCGTCGAGCAGTTCGCCCAGCGACTGGGCGTTGTCCACGCGCAGCCGCAGCGGCAGGGTGTTGATGAACAAGCCGACCATGCGTTCCATGCCGGCCAGTTCCGGCGGCCGGCCGGAGACGGTGATGCCGAAGCAGACGTCCTGGCGGCCGGTGGCTTGCGCCAACAGCAACGCCCACGCGCCTTGCAGCAGGGTGTTCATGGTCAGGCCGCGGCGGCGCGCCTGCGCCTCCAGCGCCGCGGTGAGTTCGCGCGAGAAATCCTTGCGGCGGGTGCGCGGCATCACCGGCTGCTTGGTCGCCTGCGGCGCCAGCAGGCAGGGTTGATCCAGGCCGTCCAGCGCCCGGCGCCAGGCGCTCAGCGCGGCCGGCCGGTCTTGCGCGGCGATCCAGCGTAGATAGTCGCCATACGGCGCGACCGGCGGCAACGAGGCCGCGTCGCCGCGCGAGTGATACAGATTGAACAATTCCTGCAGCAACACCGGCACCGACCAACCGTCGAGCAGGATGTGGTGATGGGTGAAGGCCAGACGGTGCTCGCGCTCGCTCAAGCGCACCAGGCTGAAGCGCAGCAGTTGCGCTTGCGCCGGATCGACCGGCCGTTCCAGGTCGGCGTGGAGGAAGTCTTGCAGCGCCTGCTCGCGTTCGTCGTCGGGCAGGGCGCTCAGATCGCAGTGCTGCCAGCACAATGCGGGCTGGCGCGGCAGCAGTTGCACCGGCGCTTGCGCATCGGGCTGGACGAAGGCGGCATCGAGGTGCGGATGCCGCGATAGCACTTCGCGTGCGGCCCGCTCCAGGGCCTGCGCATCCAGCGGACCGTCGAGCGCGAACACCATCTGCACCAGATAGGCGTCGGCGGCTTCCTTGTCGTACAGCGCGTGGAACAACAAGCCTTGTTGCAACGGCGCCAGCGGCAGGATATCGGCCAGCGGCCGCGCCTGTTCCAGTTGCGCGATGGTGTCCTGATCCAGCGTCAGCAACGCCAGGTCCGAGGGAATCAGACCGGCCGCGTCGTCGCGCGTGGAGTGCGCGATCAGCGCCTGCAGGCAGTCGAACCAGCCCTGCGCCAACGCGCGGATGTCCTCGGCGTCGAACAGTTCGCCGGCATACGACCACGCCGCGATCAGCTCCGCGCCGTCGTGCCCGCCGTCGTAGACGATGCTGTTGAGGGTGATAGCGTGGCTGAGCGGGCGGCGCGGATCGCCGCCGCCGCCGTACTGGCCCTGATCGCCGTCGGCGCCGGCATTGAATCGGCCCAGATAGTTGAACGCTAACTGCGCCGCGGGCGCGGCGCCGAGTTCGGCGTCGCCGGCGAGGTGACGCAGCAGGCCGTAACCCAGGCCATGGTCGGGAATCGCGCGCAGTTGTTGCTTGACCCGCCGCAGCGCCCGGCCCAGGTCGGCGTCGCCGTTGAGCGCCTGATCGAGATCGATAGAACCCGGATCCAGCGCGACCGGATACAGACTGGTGAACCAACCGACCGTGCGCGACAGATCGACATCGTCGAACACGTCTTCGCGGCCGTGGCCTTCGACTTCGAAACGTACCGCCAGCCCGGCCTGCGCATCGCGCTGCCGGCGCCACGCCGCCACCGCGAGCGCGAATGCGGTCAGCAGCACGTCGTTGACGTTGGCGCGGAACGCGGCCGGCACTTCGCCGAGCAGGCGAGTCACGCTGTCGCCGCCGAGCCGCAGGCGCAGTTCGCGCTGAGTGGCGACGGTGTCGCGGGTCGGATCGAGCGCGCGCGTCCCGAGCACGGGATCGGGCGTCGCCGCCATGCCGCGCCACAATGCCAGTTCGCTGTGCCGCCGCGCCGCGCCAGCGTCTTGCTGCAATAGTTCGGCCCAACGGCGCAGCGAGGTGCCGGTGGGATCCAGCGTCACCGGCTGGCCCTGCATCGCCGAGCGCCAGCCCTGTTCGAGATCGGGCAGCAGAATCCGCCAGGACACGCCGTCGACGGCGAGGTGGTGGACGATCAGGCACAAGCGGCCCGGCCGATCCGCGTTGGGTTCGCCCCAGATCGCCTGGACCAGATCGCCACGATCGGGGTTCAGCCGCGCCAGCGCGTCGCTCGCGGCTTGTTCGAAGCGGCGCCGGTCGTCGTCCGCATCGATGCCGCCGAGCGGTACGCGGGTCAGGCACGCGGCGGCGGCGACCGCGCCGACCGGACGGATCGATGCGTAGTGCTGGCCGTCGCGCGAGCCAAGACGCAGACGCAGCGCGTCGTGGCGGTCGAGCAACGCTTGCAAAGCCGCGAGCATCGCCGGCTCGGTCATCCCGGCCGGTACGTTGAGCGTCTGCGACTGATGCAGACCCGTCAGCGGACCGCCTTGTTCAACGAAGCCGCGCATGATCGGCAGCAACGGCAGGTCGCCGACCGCCTGATCGGCGACTTGCGCCGGCGCCGTTGCCGGCGTCGCCAGTTCTCGGGCGATAACCTCCGCCGCCAGCGCTTCGATTCTGGGGTGTTTGAAGATGTCGCGCGGCGCAAGCGCCACACCGCGCTTGCGCGCACCGCTGACCAGCCGGATCGCGCTGATGCTGTCGCCGCCGAGTTCGAAGAAGCTGTCGTCGATGCCGACCTCGGCCAGATCCAGCACTTCGGCGAACAGTCGGCACAGCAGCGTTTCGGTCGCATTGCGCGCCGCGCGCTTGCTGCCGCCGTGGAGGTCCGGCGCCGGCAAGGCCTTGCGGTCGAGCTTGCCGTTGCCGGTCAGCGGCAATACCGGCACCGCCACGAATGCGGCCGGCAGCATGTAGCTGGGCAGGCAGGCGGCCAAGCGTTTGTGCAGGTCGGCGCCGTCGATCGCTTCGGCGACCAAGTAGGCGACCAGTTGCTTCTGCCCCGCGTGGTCCTCGCGCACGATCACCGCGTTGCCGGAGTAGCCGAGCTGGGCCAGCGCCGTCTCGATCTCGCCGAGTTCGATACGGTAGCCGCGGATCTTCACTTGCTGATCGATGCGGCCCAGGTACTCAAGCTCGCCATCGGCGCGCCAACGCGCCAGATCGCCGGAGCGGTACATGCGCTGGCCCGGCGCGAACGGATTGGCGACGAAGCGTTCGGCGCTCAAACCCGGGCGATGCAGATAGCCGCGCGCCAGACCGTCGCCGGCGATATACAACTCGCCGGCGGCGCCGGTGACCTGAGGGCGCAGGTTGGCGTCGAGTACATAGAGCTGGGTGTTCCAGATCGGACGGCCGATGGCGACGCCGCCGGCCGAATCCGCTTGCGTTCCGGCCTGATACACACAGCAACCGACGGTCGCTTCGGTAGGGCCGTATTCGTTGATCAGCCTGACTTGCGGGTGGTGCTGTTGCCAGTACGCCAGATCGGCGTGCATCAGCGCTTCGCCGCCGAGCAACAGGGCCCGCGCCGGTGCCGGCGCCTGCGCGCCCGCGCTTTCCTGGGTGGCGTTGAGCAGCTTCAGATGCGCCGGGGTCAGCTTGAGCAACTCGTAGCCGCCCGGCGGCAATGCCGAGGTGAGCTTGGAGAAATCGCCGTCGAGCGAGGCCAGGGTCAACGGCTGCCCCGCCAGCAGCGGGCCGAACAACACCGTGACGCTGCCGTCGAACGCCGCCGACAGCGTGGTCGCCGAACCGTTGCCGGCGCCGTTGAAGTAAGCGTGATCGCTCCAGGCGAAGTAATGCGCCGCCGAGCGGTGCGAGACCATCACGCCCTTGGGCTTGCCGGTCGAGCCCGAGGTGTAGATCACATAGGCCGGATGCAGCAGATTCAGCGGACGCAAGCGATCGCCATCGCCGGGATTGTCGTCGCGGCTGCGCGCGAGCCGCGCTTGCAGATCGTCCGAATCGAGCGCGCACAACGGCGCGTCGGCGGGGAATAGCGGGGCGAACTCGCCGTGGGTGAGCACCCGCACCGGACGCGCATCGTCGAGCACCACCGCCAAACGTTCCGGCGGATTGCCCAGATCCAGCGGCAGATACGCGGCGCCGGTCTTGACCACGGCGAGCAGGGCGACGATCAGATCGAACGAAGGCGGCAGGGCGACCGCGACCACGGTCTCCGGGCCCGCGCCGTCGGCGATCAGCGCATGCGCCAGCCGGTTGGCGCGCTGGTTGAGTTGCGCGAAGTCGAGCTGTTGTCCGTCGCAGATCGCCGCCACCGCCGACGGCGTGCGCGCGACCTGCGCCTCGAACAGCGCCGGCACGGTCGCGGCCTGGATCGGTTGTTCGGTGGCGTTCCACTCTTGCAGCAGCCGATGCCGTTCCGCGGAATCCATCAGCTCGATCGCGCCGATGCGCTGGCTCGGGTCGGCGACCACCGCCCGCAACATCCGCTCCAGACGCAGGGCGAACGACTGCGCCGTCGCCGGGTCGAACAGGTCGGTGGCGTATTCGACGAAACCGCGCAGCCCGGCCGGGCTGCCGTCGGCGTGTTCGTGTTCGGCCAGTTCGAAGCTGAGATCGAACTTGGCCGTCGGCAGGTCGAACAACTGCTCGCTGCTGCGCAACCCCGGCAGTTGCAGGCCGTGGCCCGCGGCTTTTTGCAGCACCAGCATCACCTGGTACAGCGGATGGTGCGACAGCGAACGCTCCGGGCTGAGCGCGTCGACCAGTTGTTCGAACGGCAGCGTCTGGTGTTCGTAGGCGGCCAGATCGGTCTCGCGCACGCGCGCCAGCAAGGCATCGAAGCGCGGATCGCCCGAGGTATCGGCGCGCAACACCAGCGCGTTGAGGAACAGGCCGATCAGACCGTCCAGCGCCGGATCGGCGCGGCCAGCGACCGAACTGCCGATCGGGATGTCGGTACCGGCGCCCAGGCGGGTCAGCAACGCGGCGAGCGCGGCGTGCAGGACCATGAACAAGGTGCAGTCGTGCTGCTGCGCCAGCGCCAGCAGACGGCCGTGCAGCTCGGCGTCGAGGTTCCACAGCAGATGCTGACCGCGGTAACTGATCTCCGACGGGCGCGGGCGATCGTAGGGCAGGCTCAGTTGCTCGGGCAGATCGGCCAGCGCTTGTCGCCAGTAGCTCAGTTCGCGGCCGTGCACGCTGAGCGGGTCGTTCGGGTCGCCGAGCGCCGCGTGTTGCCATTGGCTGTAGTCGGCGTATTGCAGCGGCAGCGGCTGCCAGTCGGGCGCCCGCTGTTCCAGCCGCGCGGCGTAGGCGCTGGCCAGCTCAGCGGTCAGCGGCCGCAGCGACGCGCCGTCGCCGGCGATGTGATGCAGCAACAGCAGCAGTACATGGCGTTCGGCGTCGATGCGGAACACGCTGGCGCGCAGCGGCAACTCGTTGGACAGATCGAACGGGCGCATCACCGCGGCGTCGAGCGCGGCTTGCAAACCGGCTTCGTCGGTATCGACGACCGTAAGCTCCAGTTCGGCCTGGGCGAGCACGTGCTGATACGCATGCTCGGCCGCGGGGAACACGGTACGCAGGCTTTCGTGGCGCTGGACCACGTCGTTCAACGCCGCCTGCAAGGCGGACACCTGCAAGGGGCCGTCGAGCCGCGCGGTCAAGGGAATGTGGTAAGTCGCGCTCGGCCCTTGCAGCTGATGCATGAACCACAGCGTGCGTTGGGCATGCGACAGCGGCGGCCGCTCGGGCCGCGGCAAGGCCTGCAGCGGCGGGCGTTCGCCGTGGATCGCGCGCAGTCGCGGGGCCAGCGCGGCCGGCGTGCGCGCCTGGAACACTTCGCGGATCGACACTTCGGCGTGCAGGCGCGTGCGGATCGCCGCGATCAAACGCAGCGCCAGCAGCGAATGCCCGCCGAGTTCGAAGAAGTTGTCGTCGACGCCGACTTCCGCCAGGCCCAGGGTTTCGGCGAACAAGGCCGCCAGCGCGGCCTCTTCCGGCGTGCTCGGCGCGCGACGCGAAGTCGAGGCGAAGCTCGGCGCGGGCAGCGCCTTGCGGTCGAGCTTGCCGTTGGCGTTCAGCGGCAGCGCGTCCAGGGCCACGAACGCGGCCGGCACCATGTAGTCGGGCAGGCGCTGGCCCAGTTGCGCGCGCAGTTGCGCGGAATCGAGCGCGGAGGCGACCAGATAGGCGACCAACTGCGGCTGGCCGCCGCCGTCCTCGCGCGCCACCACCACGTTCTGCGCATGTCCGAGCAGCACCAGCGCGGCTTCGATCTCGCCCAGCTCGATGCGCAGACCGCGGATCTTCACCTGGTGATCGGTGCGGCCGAGATATTCCAGCTGCCCGTCGGCGCGCCAGCGCGCCAGATCGCCGGTGCGGTACATGCGCTGGCCCGAAGCGAACGGGTTGGCGATGAAACGCTCCGAAGTCAGCCCCGCGCGACGCAGATAACCGCGCGCCAGTCCGATGCCGGCCAGGTACAACTCGCCCGGCACGCCTTGCGGCACCGGCCGCAGCGCCGCGTCGAGCACGTAGGTCTGGGTGTTCCAGATCGGCGCGCCGATCGGCACCGCGCTGCCGGCGGTCTCGTCCTGGCAGGTCCAGGCGGTGACGTCGATGGCCGCTTCGGTCGGGCCGTACAGATTGTGCAGCGGCCGGTCCAGGGTCAGGCGCAAGCGTTCGCGCAGCGCGCCGGACAAGGCTTCGCCGCTGCAGACGATGCGGCGCAGGCTGGCGCAACCGGCGCTGGCCGGCTCGTGCAGGAAGGCTTCCAGCATCGACGGCACGAAGTGCAGGGTGGTGACAGCGTGTTGCTGGATCAGCGCCGCCAGATAGGCCGGATCGCGGTGGCCGCCGGGGCGCGCGAGCAGCAGACGCGCGCCATACAGCAACGGCCAGAAGAATTCCCACACCGAGACGTCGAAGCTGAAGGGCGTCTTCTGCAGTACGACATCGTCGTCCCGCAGCGCGTAGGCGTGCTGCATCCAGGCCAGGCGATTGACCAGGGCCTGGTGAGTATTCGGCGCGCCCTTGGGTTTGCCGGTGGAGCCGGAGGTGTAGATCACGTAAGCCGGATGCAACGCCGCCAGCTTGCCGCGCCACTGTCCGTCGCCAGCGTCGTCGGATCGGTCGTCGAGCAGGCAGGCCTGCAAGGCCGCATCGTCGAGCTCCCAGCGCGGCACCGCCGTCTGCGGCAGTTCGATGTCGCTGCGGGTGATCAGCCGCACCGGCTGCGCGTCGTCGAGCATGAAGGCCAGACGCTCGGCCGGGTAATCGGTGTCCAGCGGCAAGTACGCGGCGCCGGCCTTGAGCACGGCGAGCAAGGCGACGACCAGGTCCAGCGAGCGCGGCAATGCGATGGCGACGACGCTTTCCGGCCCGGCGCCGTGCGCGATCAAGCGCCGGGCCAGGCGATTGGCGCGCGCGTTAAGCTCGGCGTAGCTCAGCTGCCCGTCTTCGCAGACCACGGCGACGGCTTGCGGAGTGCGCGCGGCTTGCTGTTCGAACAGCTCCGGCACGGTCGCATCGGGGAAGGCGTGCGCGGTGCCGTTCCATTCGTGCAGCAGTTGCCGGCGGTCGTCGGCGTCGAGCAGATCGATCTCGGCCAGCGGCCGGCTCGGCTCGGCCAGCGCCCGTTCGACGAACAACAGCAGGCGTTGGGCGTGCCGGGCGAGTTCGCGCTCGTCGTAAAGCTCGCGATTGGCGTCGATGTTCAGCACGCAGGTGGCCTGGCCGGGTTGCCCCTGCAAGGTCACCGAGAAGTCATGGACCAATCCGTTGGACAGCGAATACAGCGTCGCCTGACAGCCGTCGAGCAGATACTCGTAATCGAACGGCATGATGTTGATGCGCGGACCGAACGCGCTGGCCGCGGCCGCGCGCATGTGCTGGATGTCCTTGCCGCGGAAGTACTGGTGCTTGAGCACGCGCAGGATTTCGCGGCTGCTGCGCTTGGCCAGTCCGGCCAGGGACTCGCCCGGCAGCACGCCCAGACGTAGCGGCAACACGTTGGCGGTCGTGCCGGGCACATGGCGCAGCGGCTTGGAACGCGCGGCCACCGGGAAATCGAAGGTATCGACGGTGCCGCCGCTGATCCGGTACAGATACGCCGCGACCGCCGCGGTCATCAACTGCGGCCACTTGCTTTCGCCGGTTTCCGCCGCGGCCAGCACGGCGGCGAGGGCCGGCGATATCGGCAGGGCGCAGCGGTGGAAATCGCTGTCGCGGCTCAACGGCCGGCCGTTGAGCGCGGTGGTTTCCGACAAGCTGTGGGCGTAGTCGCGCCAGAATTCCTGATCGCGCTGGTAGCGCACGGATTCGCGGTAGTCGCGGTCGTCGTCGAGCAGCGCGACGATCTTGCCCAGGCCGCTGGCGGGGATGTCGGTGCCCGTGCGCAGCGCGGTGTAGATCTGCGCCACCCGCATCACGTCCAGCGATGAGCCGGCGCCGTCCAGCACGATATGGTGATAGCGCTTGTACCAGAGGTAGCGCTGTTCGCCGAGCTTGAACAGGCGGTAGTCGAACAGCCGCGAGGAACGCAGGTCGATGGCGCGCCGCATGTCCTCGCGCATCGCCGACAGCGCCGACTCGAACGGGTTGTCCTGCGCGGACACGTCGACGAACTCGAACGGCAGAACCGGGGCCTCGGCGAGGTACTGCAAGGGGCCATCGGGTCCGTCGCAGAAACGCAGATGCAGCGCGTCGGTTTCCTCGACGAAACGGCGCAAGGCCTGCTCGAACGCGGCCACGTCCAGCGCGCCGTCGATGTCCAGGTAACCGCAGCTGTGATAAAGCCAGTTGGCCGGATCCAACTCCTGAGCGAACCACATTTCCAGCTGCGGAGTCGAAAGCGGGCGGAAAAGGTGTTTCGTTTCTTTGTTCATGATGGCATCCGGTGGAAGCGAGGCACGGCGGCGCGGCGCCGGCGGTGCCTGGCAAGCTTCGAACACAGCCGTCCGTGGGCCGCGCGGCCCACAGCGGGCCGGCAGCCTGTTTCGCATTGGCGGGGCAGCGGCTAACTAGCCCGGCAAATGGCTGGAATACGGATTGCTGAGGGTGACCGCGATCTTTCGCGGGCCGCTGAAGGTGCGGCGCCCATGCGCGAACTGCATGTTGTCCAGCAGCAGCACGTCGCCCTGTTCCCAAGCGACGTCGTAAGCCTGTTGGTTGAGGCCGTCGCGCACGGCCTGCAGTACGTTCGGCGGGATTTCGCTGCCGTCGCCGAAGAACGATTGGCGGGGCAGGCGGTCGGCGCCGAACATGTCGATCATCGATTGCGCGGTGTCCGCGCCCAACGATGAGACATGGAACAGGTGAGCCTGATTGAAGAACAGTTTGTTGCCGGTGACCGGATGGGTGGCCACGCCCTGGCAGATCTGCCCGGTGCGCAGGGTTTCCTCATCCAGCCATTCGTGTTCGATGCCGGCGTTGTCGCAGAACCGCGCCACTTCGTTCTTGTCTTCGGTCTGGAACACGGTTTCCCACGGCAGGTCCACGTACGGTCGATAGTGGCGCACGTATTTGACCCGGCGATGTTCGAACTCTTCCATCAAGCCGTCGCCGATCGCCTGGGTGGCGCTGCGCATCGATGCGATCGGGGTGGCGCCGCCGACGGTGGCCGGCTGCAGGCAACAGAACGCCACCAGCATCGGCCAATCGCGCTGATAGGCGTTTTCGCAGTGCAGCGGAATCTCCTGGGCCTGCGGGAATTCGGTCGCGGTGAACACGCCGCCGCCCAGCGAAGTGCGCGGGGTCGAGCGATAGGTGTAGTTGAGCCGGGCGTTGCCGACCTGGTCCGCCACCGCGCTGAACTTGTCCACGTTGTCGACCGCGAACCCGCGGAACAGCAGCGCGCCGTGTTCCAGCAGTTCATCGCGGATCTCATCCGCGCGCTCGGCCAGCAGTGCGGCCAGATCGGGATTCGCCTGGGCCGGCGTGACCAACAGCGGGGCGGGCACGTCGCCGTCCAGTCGCTTCTTCTTGATGTCCATATGCCTACAAGGTGTTGGGAATGAAGGGGCCGCTTGGAGCGCTGTGCAGCGATGCGCGTCGTCCGGCTCTGATTTGCGTTTCTCTGCTGCGGCGCGCCCGGGAGCGGCCAGGGGTGAAGTTCAGCCGGCCTCCACCGATTCGATCTCTTGCGGTTGCTGGAACTGGCGCTGGACCAGGCGTGCGTAGTACGGATGGCTGGCGATCAGCTCGGCGTGGTTGCCGATCCCGGAAATGCGGCCGCCTTCCAGGAAGCAGATGCTCTGCGCGTGAATCACCGTGGACAGGCGATGGGCGACGATGATGTTGGTGCGCCCGCGCATCAGCGCTTCCAGCGCGACCCGCACCTGATGCTCGGTTTCGCTGTCGAGGTTGGAGGTGGCCTCATCGAGGATCAGCAGGTCCGGATCGCGCAGGAACATGCGCGCGATGGCGATGCGCTGGCGCTGGCCGCCGGACAGGTTGTTGCCCTGTTCGATCAGCACGGTGTCCAGGCCCTGCGGCATGTGTTCGATGAAGTCCAGCGCGCCGGCGCGCTCGGCGGCCGAACGCACCTGATCGTCGGTGAAGGTGCCGGACAGACCGTAGACGATGTTCTCGCGCACGGTGCCCGGCATCACCGGCGCGCTCTGGGCGACGTAGCCGATGCCGCCACGCCACTCGTGCAGCGGATAGTCGCGGATCGGGCGGCCGTCGTAGAGGATCTCGCCGTCGCTGGGTTCGTAGAAGCGCTCGATCAGCGACAGGATCGTGGTCTTGCCGCTGCCGCTGGCGCCGACCAGGGCGGTGGTCGTGCCCGGCTCGAAACGCAGGTCGACGCCGTCGAGCACGACCCGGTCGCGGCCGGCATAGGAGAAGGACACGTTGCGGAACTCGAGAATGCCGCCCGGGCTGTGCTGCGCGGCTTGCGCGGTCGACTGCGGCGTGGATTGCTCCTCGGTTTCCTCGAAGATCGCCGCGATCCGCGCCGATGCGCCCTTGGCCTTCTGCAGTTCGGCGGTGAAGCTGGTCAAGTGCGCCAACGGATTGACGACGTTGAAGATGTACAGGATGAAGGCGGTGAGGGTGCCGACGCTGATCTGGCCGGCGGCCACGCGCGAGGCGCCGTAGACCAGGATGATGATGATCGCCAGGGTCATCGCCAGCCCCATCAACGGCTCCAGCACCACGCTGATGCGTGCGGTCTTCAGGCCCAGACGCTTTAGGTCGTCGATCTCCGCGCTGCTGCGCCGGCGCTCGTGCCCCTCGGCGGTGAACGCCTTGACCAGGCGGATTTCCTGAAAGATGTGGGTGAGGATGCCGCTGATCCGGGCCACGCGGTCTTGCGTACGGCGCGAAAGACCGTCGAGCAACATCGCGATCGGAATCATCACCGCGAACGCGACCACCACCGAACCGAGCAAGGTCAGCGTCAACGGCACGTCCAGCAACAGCAAGACCACGATCGAGCCGGCCAGCAGCAACACGCCGGTGACCAGGTTCACGGTTTGCTTGGTGATCAGATCGGAAATCGCTTCGCAATCGCGCACCACGCGACTGACGCGCTCGCCGCTGCTTTCGCTGTCGAAGGACGCGACCGGCAGCCGCAACAGCTTCTCGACCAACGCCGTGCGCAACGCCGCGACCACCTGATAGCCGACCCGCGCGAGCATGTACGCCGACAGCGCGCCGGCCGCGGTTCCGCCGGTCAACACCGCCGCCACCAACCCGACCTGACGCAAGTCGATGCCGTTGCCGTCGAACTGATCGATCAGTTGCTTGGTCTGGATCGGAAACCACAACGAGCCCGCGACCGAAGCCAGCGCAGCGACCACCGCTATCGCGAACGATGTCGCCGAAGGGCGGCCGCGGCGAATCAGTTGCCACAGGTGATTACGATTTTTCTGAAGTTCGGTCACTGGCTGCTCTTGGGCCCGGAACGCGGCGCAAGTTAGCAAGGCCTTGTGCCATCGAGTGTGTTGCGATGCACGAATTTCGGTTCATGCATTAAAAAATCGAATTCCCGAACGTACAATCGAAATCAATGCGTAACGTTGGTGAAACGTATGCGACATCGCGATAGCGATGACGATCCCACAACGGATCACGATTTTTTTCGCCAAGCGTTCGACAGGTGAGCAGCGCATTCCAGCGCAAGCATCACTCTCGTCACGGTCGCGCGGCGCTTTGCGAATGCAT
This sequence comes from Pseudomonas sp. CGJS7, assembly GCF_036961695.1. Lineage (NCBI taxonomy): Bacteria > Pseudomonadati > Pseudomonadota > Gammaproteobacteria > Pseudomonadales > Pseudomonadaceae > Pseudomonas > Pseudomonas sp. CGJS7. The sequence continues at coordinate 168,712 of NZ_JBAMDI010000006.1, forward strand.
GCGCATCGCGTTCGCGGATGTTGTCGACATTGAAAGCCGAGACGGCTTCCCGCAAAAATAATTGACGAAAGCGCGCACGCTTTCACAGAGAAATTCCTCTGGCCGCGTCTCGCGCGCGATCGAGAAGTGCTCATGCTTTCTTCGCATGTCGCCCGAACTTCTCGCCTGTATCGACTGCTATCGCGATGCCCGCCAGACGCATGTGGCGCAACGACAGCCGCGCCCAGCACGCCATCGATCCGACTCCACTTTTCGCGTGGACCTTGGCTATCCGCAACCGGTGTTCGGGTATCGCTCCGCGGCGACACCGCCAAGCGTTGCGAGCATCCCACCCGGATGGTCGTGCGGCGACTCCCAACGAAGTGAAGTCTACGTGAAGGGTTGGGCGCAAAGAGTCGGCCAACGATGGCTATTCCTGTCGTTCGGGAAATTTGAACCCGATGTAGGTGCCGGAACTGAGCCCCATCAGCCCAAGCAGGGTCGCGCTGAACTCCGGCATGGTCAGGCTGTTATAGACCGAAGATACGAACATGATTCCAAGCACGATCGTCCAGGCGAAGATCTGGAAGCGATGGAACGAGTAGCCGTGACGGTCGGCCATGACGTCGCGAAGAAATCCTCGGGTCGCGCGTGCCGGCTTTCTCGAATCCAGCGATGAGAACCGGCGCGCTTGCTTGGCGAGCTGCGCTTGGGTCGCGTGTATCTCTTCGTCCAGACGGTTCCGCTCGGCGATTTCTCCGGCGGACGCGGCGGCGCCTGTTTCGAATTGCGCGCGTTGAAGCTGCAGGTCGGCGAGGGCCTGCTCCAATGCACTGCGCTCGGCCGAGGCGTTCCATCGCCGCTCCGCGTGCGCCGAGTTCTTGCTGGAGTCGATCAACGCCTCGCTCAACGCGGTGCCGGCGCTGATACCCATCAGCCCCAGCAGCGATGGGGTAATCGTGTCCAGCATGTCGGTGATCAGCCAGATCACCAGATACGAGACGTAGATCAGAAAGAACCAGAAGGCCATCTGGGTACGCCCGAGGTTGTACGCCTTGGGACTTCCATCGGCCGGCATGGCGCCCGGTTCGCGAATGATGCTGGTGCTTCGCGCCAGGCGTATGAACAGGAACAAGGTGAGGGACGCGACCAAGACAGCGGTCGCGCCGTACACAGGCGAAATCACCGTCATCAGGATCGGGTTGCTTTTGTCGTGGACGGTTTCGAAGGGCGAGTGATCCTCCAGGCCGATGCTGAATCTCACCGGCCGCCGCATGCTGTCGGGCGCGCCCAGCAGGTCGGTCCAGTGCTCTTTGCTTTCCGGGGTGATCTTCAAATGGAAATAGATGCGGCCTTCATGAGGATGGATTTCCTCCGGATAGTTTCCGCGAATCGCCCTGCCGTCGATGAAAGGAACCAGTTTGGTCGGATCGTTGCTGACCGACCATTCCTTCAAGTTGGTGACCGAGACCTCGGCGATGTCGTCCAGCTGCACGGCGCCATCGACTCTGAGGACTTTCGGCGCTGCCGCCGGTGCGGGCGTGGGCACGGGATCGCCCGTTTCGGCTTCGGACGCGAGGTCCGCTGGAGCCGTATCGTCCTGGGCGCTGGACGACGGCGCGCAGTCCGGCAGCGCCATGCCGCCGCAGAGCAAGAACCCCAGCACGGCCGCGAGAATCCGACGATGTCGCGCCGGTTTCGGCATGACCGTTCTCCGCGCCGGCCGCCGGACAGACGATCCGCTCATGGATTGCGACCGCCGAACCGCAGGTAAGCGGATGCGAGTTTGGTGTCGTAACTGTTCTTCGCGTAACCGAGCCCGTTGTATATCGCGGCAAAAGTCTGCCAATCCTTGCTTCGCAATGCGCTCAGCAGTTTCGGCCGGCTGATGAAGTGGGAGAACGCCGCCAGTTGGGTATCCGCGCCTTGCTTGTGCGCGGCGACGAAGGCTTCTATATCGTCGAATCCGCACGCCGCGTAGTTGAAGCCCATGATCTGGAATGTGCCCCAACTCGCGGAGGCCTGGGCGGCGCCGCGATCGAGGGCGCAGGCGGCATCCAGGCGTCTCCATTCGCCCGCGGTCGAACCGGAGTATTTGGTTCGATCCCAATGCGGGTAGCTCAGCTCGGGATGGCTCGCGTCGAAGCGTCCCTTGGTCTGGCGATGGAACACGTGGCCTTCGAACAGGACCTTGGGCAGCTGCGAAGGCAGCCGCATGAATCCGCTGCCCGACGATTCGACTTCCGCCACCGCTCGCAAACAGGGCTCATCGACTCCCAGCCGGTCTGCGAGGTTCTTCCACGCCTGCGGTGAGACGATTCGGTTCATGGCGATTTCCACCGGGATGCCGTTGCACGAAGGGCGCGGCACCGACGCCGATGCCTTTCACGCGATGCAGTTCGGCGACCCGTCGTTCGACGCCCCACGTTGCTGTCGCGTGCCTTTCGATTCAACGCCGACGCGGCCGTCGCGTGAACCGAAGTTCGTCTCCCGCTCGACAGAGCAGGGCGTGCGTCACGACGCAGCACAGACTGGCTTCAGCCAAAGTCCGAATACGGCTTTATCCGCCGGTGAGCTATAAAGGCCCCTCGGACGCACGCACAGGCGTTCACACAGGAGCCCGAGCATGATCAAGATGAGCGTCTACTACCGGGCCGATGGCGGCTCGAAGTTCGATCACGACTACTACCGCACCCGCCACATGCCCTTGATCCAGCAACGGCTCGGCGATGCCTGCCTGCGCTACGAGATCGACAAGAGCCTGGCCGGCCGCGAACCCGGGAGCGCGCCGGAGTTCGTCGCCGCGTGTCACGTCTACTCGCCGAGCCTGGAAGCGTTCCAGCAGGCGCTCGGTCCGCACCGCGCGGAGATCGCCGCGGACGTGGCCAATTACACCGACATCGCGCCGATCGTGCAGATCAGCGAGGTCGTTGAAGGATAAGAGAATGTCCTGGGGAACTCCGCCCCCAGCGAAGCTTCCCGCGGATCCGAACCGAGGCGACCGCGGACCGGTCGCCCCGGTGCGCTTTCAGAACGACCAGGACAGACTGACCCGGACATTGCGACCCGGCTCGCTGTAGCGGCCGATGCCTTCTTCGGTCGCGTAGCCGTACAGGTAGAAATCGCCGCGCGATACGTTGCGGATCCGCGCCCACTGGTAATAACGCTCGTCGAACAGGTTGTAGACGCCGGCGTTGATGCGCAGATGCTCGTTGAAGCGGAAGCTGCCGTAGAGATCGACGACGGTGTAGGCATCGCTCAGGAACGGCTCGGTCACCTGGCCGAACACGTCGGCTTCGATGTTCACGTCGCTGCGCTTCTTGGCCAGGGCATGGGTCAGATTGCCGGTCAGGCGCAGGCGATCGCCCAGGCCCTGCCAGCTCAGGCCGATCACGCCGCGGTCGGGGTTGATGCTGTCGAGCGGGCTGCCGTCCTTCTGCTTGCCCTGGTTGTGCGACCACGCCGCTCGCAGCAGCCAGGCATCGCTCAGGCGCCACAGGCCCTCGGCTTCGATGCCCTTGACCGTGACCTGGCCGACGTTGGCCAGGGTGTTGTAGTCGTAGCCCAGACGGCTGGTGCAGGTGCCGCGGGTGCAGGTCTGGTAGCGGGTCTGCGGATTGGCGGTCAGACGCACGCTTTCGATGAAATCGTCGTAGCGATCGCGGAACACCGAGACGCCGAAACGCGCGCGCTCGCTTTCCCAGCGGTAACCCAGTTCCAGGTTGAGGCTGGTCTCCGCATCCAGATCCGGATTGGCCGCGGTGGTCGGGACAGCGATGGTGTTGCCGGTGGCTACTTCGATCACCTGGGTGGTGCTGGTGGGGGCATACATCTCGCCGGTGGTCGGCGCGCGGAAACCGCGGCCGGCCTGGAGCCAGAGCGATTGATGCGGCAGGAACCGGTAGCTCAGGTTCGCCTGCCAGGTGGGCGAGGCGAAGCTGACCTCGCGCACGCTGCCGGTGTTGTCGCGGAAGGTCGGCGAAAGCTGCGGCGAGTAATCGTAACGGTCGTAGCGGGCGCCCAAGGTCAACTGCAGGCGGTCGTCGTACAGGCCGATGCGGTCGCGCAGGTAAAGGTTCCAGGAGGTCGCATCGGTTTTCGGCACCTGCGACGGGTCGACGGTCGCGGTGTCCAGCACGCCGGCGTTGTTCCAGCGGTAGTCGATCGCGCTGAAATCGATCTCGCGTTTCTGCCAGGCGGCGCCGTAGGCCAGCGCGTGTTGGACGCTGCCGGTTTCCAGCCGCTTGTCCAGGTCCAAGGCGATCCGGTCGAGCACCTGGTCGGTGGAGCGGTTTTCCGCGCGCACGCAGGTCCGCAGCAGCGTGCAGGGCGTGGTGCGCGGGGTAACGGTCGGGTTGGCCGAACTGCCGCTGCCGGTCACGATGCGGGTGATGCCGCGGCTTTCGGTTTCCTGCCGATCCAGTTGCAGCTCCAGGCTGTCGAACAGCGCGGTCTCGGCCGTCCACTGGTAGCGCAGACCATAACGATCGCGGTCGTTGCTGTCGTCGCCCCAGCGCTCCAGGTAACCCGGCGAGCTCAGACGGGTCAGGTTCTCGACCAGGTTCTCGACCCGGTTGCGTTCGTAGACCACGCCCAAGCGGTGGGCCGGGCTGAGAACGAAGTCGATCTTGCCGAGAATGTTGCTGCTCTCATGGTCGATCGGGTCGGGCAGGCGCCGGCCGCTGCCGGTGGCCAGGCGGCTGTCGTCGTACCAGCCCTGGGCTTCGCCGCCGTCGCGGCGGGTGTAGACCAGCATCGATTCGACCAGACCGGTCCGGTTGGCGAAGGTCAGCGAGCCCAGCTTCTCGTCGTTGTAGCCGGTGTAGCCCAGCTTGCCGCCGAAGTAGGTGTCGTTGCCATCGGCGGCGAGGTAGTCGCGCGGGTCCTTGGTGGTGAACATCACCGCGCCGCCGAGCGCGCCGCTGCCGGCGCCGATCGCGTCGGCGCCTTTGACGATTTCCACGCTCTTGAGCGTGTCGATGTCGACGCCGCCGCGGCCGGCGCGGAAGAACTCGTAGTCGCGCGCGGTTTCCAGCCCTTCGGCCATGTTCAAGCCGTCGATGGTCATCGCCACCCGGTCGCCTTCGATGCCGCGGATGTTGAAGCCGTTGTCGCCGAAGCGGCCGAGGTCGGCGATGCTCACGCCGGGGATGTAACGCACAACGTCTTCCATGCTCTCGGCCATCTCGTCCTCGAGTCGGTTCGCGTCCATGACCACGACGTTCTGGTTGGCCGATCGTTGTTGTTCGCGTTGGCCTTTGACTTCGACCGTATCCAGGGTCGGCGCGTCCTTGCGGTCGGCCGCGGACTCGGCATGGGTGGGCAAGGCGAGAGCGGACGCGATGGCCAGCGTCAGCAGGTGAGGGAACAGCTTCATGGTTCGACTCCACAGTCAGGAAAAAGGGGGCGCTGCGATAGGAGCGCTGCGATCCTGGCTGCGGTCGCGATCGCGCAAGGCGCGTTCGCAAAAGGCGTTGCTGGGTGTTGGCGAAAAAAGACGGTCGATGCGGGCTAGGGCGCGCCGTGGCTCAGTGCGATGCGGCCGATCTCGCTGTGTCCTTGGTGCTGGACGCGGACGGCGCCCTGGCCGAGCGCGAACGGCAGCGTCGCGTCTTCATGGCCGCCGTGTTCGCGGGCCGCTTCGACGCGCAGCAGATAGCGTCCTGGCGCTACCGGCGCGCCGCGGTCGTCGCGGCCATCCCATTCCAAGGTGTAGAGGCCGGGCGCTCGGGTCGGGCGCGCGATGCCCAACGCGCCGGCCGGGTCGTTGCGGCCGTAATGCCGCCACCAGCGCGGCAGTTCGCTGAGCCAGCGCGAGCGATCGCCGAGGACGTGCAGTTGCCGTAGCGCGCGCCCGTCTTCGTGTTCGATCCACACGGCCAGATAAGGTTGGCGATAGCGATCGGTCGCCAGTTCCGGAATCTGATAGTCGATGCGGATGCGGCCCTGCGCCGTCGTCGCCGCGCCCGCATCCGCGGCGGCCAGCAGCGCCGGCCAGCGGGCAGAGGCGAACGGTATTCCGGCGTCGGAGACCACCAGGGCGGCGACGCCGTCGAGACGATCCGCCAGTGCGATCCCGTCGCGGATCGGCATCACGGTCAGCGCCGTGGCCAAGGCATCGGCGCTGGCGGCATCCGCGGCGACGACCGTGGCGCCCGGGGCGTAGCTCACCGGCCAGCCGTCCGCGGGATCCAGAATGTGGCTGAGCGTGCGCCGGCCGACGCTGTAGCCGCGGCTGTGGTGTCCGCTCGACGCGATGGCCTGCGAGCGCAGGCGCAGACGCGCGATGCCCGGCCGATTGTCCACCGGCTGTTTCGGATCGGCGACATCCACCAGCCAGTCTTCGCCCTGCGCCCGCTGTCCCCAGTAGACCGCGTCGCCACCGATGTCGATGCGGATGCCCACGGCCTTGGGAGCCGCGCGGCGGGCGCGGGCGAGTGCGCGGTCGAGGATGTAGCCCTTGGCGATGCCGTCCACGTCGAAGCGCAGGCCTGCCGCTGGATCGAGCGGGCCCTGTTTCGGCGGCGACAGGTCGGCGAGCGATCGCGCCTGGCGGCGCAGATCCGCGCGCTCGGGCATTCGCTCGGTTTCGTCGGCCTGACGCCATCGAGCGATCAAACCACCCAGCCGGCAGCTGAAAGCTTGCTGCGTTTCGCTGCGCCAACGCTCGCACAGACTCAGCACCTCGGCGACGGCAGCGGGCAGCCGCTGCGCCGACAGGCGTCCATCGTTGTAAGCGGTGAGCGCGCTGTCGGCGCGCCAAGTGCTGAGCTGGGCTTCCAGCCGCGCGATTTCAGCCAGTGCGGCGTCGACCGCGCGCTCGGCGCGCTTGCGATCGCCAGCGACTTGCATTTGAAAGGACGTGCCGAGCACACCCTCGCGTTGCGCGCCGAACGGCTCGCTCGCCGTGGCCGGCGCGATCAACGCCAGCCACAGCGCTATCCCCTGGAGCTTGCTGGACCGTCGCATCCCCATGCGACTGTCCCGCTCAGGCGCCGGCCGGGCGCGCGTTGGCCGCGCGCTCGGGTCGGGGCGGCGGCGGCAGCTTGGCGTCGGCCGCGTCCACGGTGCCGTCGTGGTTGCGGTCGGCGGCGTCGAAGCTGCGCTTACCCGAGGCCTGGTATTCGGCGAAGCTCATCCGGCCGTTGTTGTCGCTGTCGAGCGCGCCGAAACGCACCCGCGTCTGCGAGTCCGAGCCGCGGGTCTGGGTGGCGATGTGGCGATCGAGCCGGTCCTCGTATTCGGCCAGGTATTCGTCCTGACTCAGCCGTCCATCGCTGTTGCGGTCGGTACGGGCGAACTGGGCCTGACGCGCCGCATCGAATTCCTCGCGGAGCACGGCGCCGTCGCCGTTGCCGTCGTAGAGCGCCAGGAAGCCCGCCGCGGTATGGCTGCTGGGCAGCGCCAGACGGTTGCTCCGACGCGCGGCGGGCGCCTCGGCGTCGCCGCCTTTCTGTTGTTGCGACTTCGCGTCGGCTTTGCCGCTCAGCACGCTCTGGCCTTGGGTCCACACCCGCTCGCCGGAGGCATCGAACTCCGGGCGCGACACCTGACCGTCCTTATCCTGATCCAACGCGACAAAACGACGGCGCGTCTGTTCGACCTGATCGTCGCGCCCGCGCTCCATCTCGTCGCGCATGCGGTCTTCGAACTCGCGGACATATTCCTCTACGTCCACGCTGCCATCGCCGTTGGCGTCGGTCGCCTTGAATCGCTGCTGACGAAACGTTTCGAACTCGGCCCAGGCGAGGCGGCCGTCGGCGTTGCCGTCGTGTTGCGCGATGAACGCTTCAATGTTGCTGCTGTGGCCCAGCACCAAGGGGCGCGGCGGCGGCGACTGGGCCAGGACGGGCAGGGACAGCAGCGCGCACGCACACGCGCTGGCGAGCAGGCCAGATTTCATGCGGTTCTCCGGTAAGAAAGGTTGGGTTACTGCTCGAGCACGCGGAAGGTGAGCGTGTAGCTGTTGCTGTATTCGTCCACCGGCGCGCCCGCGGGCGCCTTGGTGCGGTAGCGGGTCAAGGCCAACCAAGTGCCGGCGCGCTCAAGCTTGAAGCGCGCTTTGCCCTGGGCATCGGTCAGCACCGTCGCCACCTGCGGCTTGCGGTCGGAAGTCCAAACCGCCTCGGTGATCTCCACCTTCTGATCGGCCAGGGGCTTGCCGTCGTAATGCACGGTGAAGTCGAAGTGCTCGCCGACGAACAAGTCGTTGGGGTGGCTGTCGGCCACCAGCTCGATGCCTTTGCCATGCGCTTGCAACGCGGCGCGATTGGGCGCGCCGACGCTGACGTAAGTTTCGGCGATGGTCAGCGACTGGAAGTTCGACAGGACCTTGGCGCCGGCGGGTATGGTCGCGTTCGGATCGCGCGAGCTTTCCTGCTTGCCGTTGAGCTCCCAAGTCCGGAACAACGCGCCCAGGCGCGGCCCGGTGCTGAAACGGTAAGTGCCGTCCGCGCCCTTGGGCAGCGTGTGCTCGGCCACCGCGCGGGTCTTGAGCAGGTGCACGGTCTGCAACGCAACCTGTTTCGCGTCCGGCCCGGTCACGCTGAAACGGCTGTTGTCGAACACCGTCTCGGGAACGAAGAAGGTCTCGGCGAACGCAGCGTCCAGCGAGAGCGTTTCACCGGCGCGGGGCGCGAAGGTGTTGGGGGCCAGATACGGGGTGTGGGCGGAAGCCGCCGCGGCGAGCAAGCTCGCCAATACGCCAGCGAAGAGGGGCACCAGTTTCATGGTCGGTTCCTGTCAGGGATCAACCGCTGGCGGGACCGGAATGGGAGGCCGGATGCTGGCTACTGGTCAGCATTGTGAATACAAAGGAGATTCATTACAACTTTTTTAATGACGGCTGTCGCACCGTCATCTTCGGTCGAACCGATTCAGGCCGCGGCCGGAGCGATCAAGCAACGGCCTCGATAGACAGCGCGGCCCGCATCGGCGCCAGTTTCAGGCAGGTCTCGCGGTATTCGGAATCAGGGTCGGAATCGGCGACGATGCCGCAGCCGGCGAACAGGTAGCAGGTCGCGCCGTCGATCAGCGCCGAGCGCAGCGCCACCGCGAAGTCGCCGCCGCCGGCGCCGTCCAGCCAGCCGATCGGCGCGGCGTACCAGCCGCGATCGAAACCCTCGTGATCGCGGATGTGGAGCATCGCCGCGTCGCGGTCGAGTCCGGCCACCGCCGGGGTCGGATGCAGGGCCTGAATCGTTTCGAGCAGGCCCACGCCGTCGCGCAGGCGCGCCTGGAACGGCGTGTTCAGATGCTGGATGTTGGGCAGACGATGCAGACCGGGCAGGGCCGGCGATTCCAGCTGCTGCGCACGCGGCGCCAGCACGGCGCGGATCGCATCGACCACCATCGCGTGCTCCTGCCGATCCTTGGCGCTGGCCAGCAGCGCCTCGCCCAGCGCCTGATCTTCACGCTCGTCGACGCCGCGACGGGTCGAACCGGCCAGCGCATGGGTGCGCAGCACGCCGTGTTCCAGCCGCACCAGGCGTTCGGGCGTGGCGCCGAGAAAGCAGCAGTCCTGGTGCGCGACGGCGAACACGTGGGCGTTGCCGTGCATGTCGCTGAGCCGCTGCAGCACCTGCGCCGGGTTCAATGAGCGGGCGTAGGAGTAGCGAACCTGCCGCGCCAGCACGACCTTGTGCAATCGCCGCTGCCGGATCTCGGCCAGTGCGCGTTCGACACCGTCGCGCCAATGCGCGCTGGAAGTTTCCTCCGCGCCGAGCAGTTCGATATCGCTGTCGCTGCATGGCTCGGGCGCGGCCAGGGCGTCCGCCCATGCGCAGTACTGCGCGGCCAGCGCGCCGGGATCGTCGTCGGCCTCGACCAGGTGCTGGCACAGCAGCCGCTGGCCATCGGCGTCCTGGCTGAGCAGCAGCCGCGGCGCGGCCATGCGCGCGGCCGGGAAATGCCGCCACTGCGCTTCCGAATTGCGCTGCGGATCGAAGCCGAAGCCGCCGAGCAGGCGCGGCGAACACTCGCCGTGGACCACCGCTTGCGCTTGCAGGGCGCGCCATGCGCGGTCGATGTCGGCGAAGCGATGCTCATCGTGACCGCACAGTTCCAGGCAGGCGTCCCAACCGAACAACTCCAGCGCGGGTTGCTGCGAGCGCCAATAGACGCAGGAGGTGCGCGCGTCGTGCCAGGCGCCGAACAACTCCAGCGGCGAAGGCGTCTGTACCGGCCAGCTGACCGCGGCCAGCACTGCGCCGCTGCCGACCCGGGCGCGGCGCCGGGCTTCGGTGAAGGCGGCATGCAGCGCCGGATACTGCGAAGCGGACTGGACCAGCGCGCTCATGTCAGGCCCCGCTGCGCCCGCCAGTAGGTGACTTGCTGCTGGATGTACCAGTGAATGATCCGGTGATACAGCTCGTGGACGAAGTCTGCGTCCAGGTTGGCGCTTTCCGCCCAGCGCCGGCGCTGCGGCAGCATCGCGGCGACGCGTTCGGGTGCGGGGATCGAGGCCTCGTCGGGTTTGAACGCCGAGGCGGCTTCGACGTAGCGCATGCGCAAACCCAGGGCGTGGATGATGTCGCGGTCGATACGGTCGATGGCTGCGCGGATGTCGCCCAGGTCGCGGCAGTCCTGCGGATCGCGGATCTCGGCGGCGGCGTGCGAAGCGGTGTCTGTGGCGGTCATGGGGTCACCGTGTGGTCAGGCTCGGCAACAGGCGGCGCACCAGCGCGGCCGGTTGCTGTTGCAGGTAAAAGTGGCCGCCGTCGAACTCGTGCACGACCACCGGGCCGCCGCTCAGCGCTTGCCAGTCTTGCGCTTCGTCGCGGCTGAACTCGCTGTCTTGCAGCGGCAGCATCACTTCGATCGGCGCGCGCAGCGACGGCGGTTCGGCGCGCCGGTAGGTTTCGATGACGCGGTAATCGGCGCGCAGCATCGGCAGGAACATCGCCCGCGCTTCCGGTTCTTCGAGCAGGCCGGCGTTGCCGCCGGCCAGGCGCCGCACGTCTTCGATCAGCGCATCGTCTTCCTGGCGATACAGATCGCTCTCACGTTGCCGATGCGGCGGCGGATGCGCGGACACGAACACCCGCCGCGGCGGGCGGCCGTCGCTTTCCAGACGCAGCGCGACCTCATAGGCTAGGCTCGCGCCGAGGCTGTGACCGAACAGGAACAACGGCCGGTCGGAGTAGTCGCGCAGCGCATGCGCGGTGGCGTCGGCCAGCGCGCCCAGATCGGTCGCGCAGGCTTCGCCGAAGCGGTCTTCGCGGCCGGGGTACTGAACCGCCAGCAGATCCAGATCCGGCGGCAGCGGCTCGCGCCAACTGCGGAAGAAACTGGCGCTGCCGCCCGCATGCGGCATGCACACCAGCCGCGCCCGCGGCGCGGGGGTGTGGCGGAATTCGCGGATCCAGGCCGAACGTCGGAACAAGGGCGCGTTCATGGCCGCGCCACCGCGTGGATCTGTTCGGCCAGCGCCTTGCGGTTGACCTTGCCGAGCCGGGTGGTCGGGAACGCCTCCACCACCCGCAACTGGTCGGGCAGCTTGAACGCGGCCAGGCCGAGCTGGTTGAGGTAGGTCTTCAGTTCCGGCAGGGTCGGCGCGGCGCCGCGCGCCACCACGCAGGCGCAGGTGCGTTCGCCCAAGGTCGCGCACGGTACGCCGACGATCGCCACATCCAGCACCGCCGCGTGACCCAGCAGCAGGTTCTCGACTTCCTCGACCGGGACTTTCTCGCCGCCGCGGTTGATCACGTCCTTGTTGCGGCCTTCCACGGCGAGGTAGCCGTCGGCGCTGCGCCGGACCAGATCGCCGCTGCGGTAATAGCCGTCGGCGGTGAATGCGCGGCGGTTGTATTCCTCGGCCTGGTAGTAGCCGCGCAAGGTGTAGGGACCGCGCACCTGCAACTCGCCGATCTCGCCGGGCGCGACTTCGCGTTCGTTCTCATCGACGATGCGTACTTCGTCGTCGTCGGCCAGCGGACGGCCCTGGGTGTGCAGCACCCGCTCATCGCCGTCGTCGTGGCGGGTGTAGCACAGCAGTCCCTCGGCCATGCCGTAAACCTGTTGCAGGCGACAACCGAGCGTCGGCCGGATGCGCGCGGCGGTTTCGTCCTTGAGCCGGGCGCCGCCGACCTGCAGCCAGCGCAGGCTGCTCAGATCGGCGTCGTTCCATTCGCGCGCCTCCAGCCACAGCAGCGCCATCGGCGGAATCAGCGCGGCGTCGGTAACGCGCTCGCGTTCGATCAGTTCCAATGCCTGGTTGGGATCCGGATCGGCGCAGAACACCACCGCGCCGCCGGCGTGCAAGGTGCCGAGCATGCCCGGGCAGGCCAACGGGAAATTGTGCGCGACCGGCAGCACCGCCAGATAGCGGGTGGAAGCGTCGAGCCCGGCGACTTCGGCGCTGGCGCGGGCGTTGTAGTGGTAGTCCTGGTGGGTGCGCGGAATCAGCTTGGGCAAACCGGTGGTGCCGCCCGACAGCAGCAGCACCGCCACCTCGGATGCGGCCGGCTCGGGCAGGTCGAGCGGTTCGTGCTCCAGCGCATCGAGGGCGACGAACTCCTGCGCGTCGCCGACCACCCACACCTGTTGCAAGCTGGCGACCCGGCCGCGCACGGTGCGCGCGAGTTCGCGATAGTCGTAACCGAGGTAGCGGTCGGCGATCACGTACGCGGCCGCTTGCGACAGCTCGGCCAGATGCGCGATCTCGCTCTCGCGGTGCGCGGGCAGGGCCAACACCGGGATCGCGCCGATCCGCTGCAGGGCGAAGAACACCGAGGCGAATTCGGCGATGTTGGGCAACTGCACCAGAACCCGTTCGCCGGCGCGCAGGCCGCGATGGTGCAGACCGGCGGCGAGGCGATCGGCGCGCGAATCCAGTTCGCGATAGCTCCAGCGCCGGTCGCGATCGATCACCGCGATCGCATCGGGATCGCGTTCGGCGCGCTCGCGCAGCAGCCGGCCCAGGGTGATGTCTTGCCAGTAACCGCGCTGGCGATAGCGTTGGGCGAACTCTTCGGGCCAGGGCACGCAGCCGTTCAACATAAGGTCCTCGCAGTGGCGATAAGAAGGCGGGTGTGGCGACTCATGCGGCCGCCGCGACGGATTCGGGGCGGATCTCGGCGCCGTGGCTCAACTCCGGATCGCAGGCCGCGCGCAGGCCGCGCAGTTCCACCGCGATGACGCCGGTGGTCTGGGCCGGGTGCAGGATGAAATGCGGATCGGCGCCGATCAGACGGCGCAGCGCGGTTTCGTCCTGCGCGCGCACTCCCAGGTGCACCCGGCTCAGCGCGGTGGCGCCGTTGGCGTGGGCGCTGTGCGGCGGATGCTGCGGCGGGTCGTAGGCAGAGACCAGGAACGGCAAGCGGTCGTTGCGCGGGTAGGCGAACTGGAACACGGTCTTCTCGCCGTCGGGGCGGGTGCGGGTCCAGCGCACCGCGCGGCCGCAAGCGACGCCGTCGGCGCGCAAGACGTTCAGCGCCGGCCGCAGATCCGCTTGTTCGACGCGGACGGCGACGTCGCAGAAGCCTTCGCCGCCGGCCGGCCAGCGCAGCATGCGCCGGCCCGATCCGCGCCCGAACGCCAGTTCGATCGGCCATTTGAACAAGGCCGCGCTGCGCGGCGTGGTCAGCAACTCGATGATCGGCCCGTGCGCGAACCAGATGTGCGCGTGCTGCGCCCGCGCCGGATCGGTGGCGTAGTCCACCTGAAATCCGAGTCGGCGAAAATTCTCCACCGCTCGGTGCAGGTCGCGCACCCAAAGCAGGACGTGGCTGCAAGTGGTCGCCATCAAAGGATCTCCAGAGTGTCGGGCGAGGGCGCGGGGTTGGCGCGAAGGCTGGATGGCGCGGTCGCGGACGCATCATCCGCACCGTCGTCATCGCCGGCATGGGCCGCGGCGATCAGTTCCGCCAGCGGCAGCGCTTGCGGTTCGTCGGGACGGATCAGTTCCGGCAGGCCGATCCTGCCGGTGAGATCGCGCCAGGCTTGCGACACGCTCAGCGCCCATTGGCCGGCGCGCCGGCGCCGCGCCGGGTCGGCGATGTCGCGGCGCAGTTCGTGCAGGGCGTAGATCACCGCGCCCGGCCAGACGTCGGCGAAAACGTGGTGGTAGTCGCCGGTGTCGATGGCGCCCAGCGTCTGGGTGCTGGCGACCGCCAGGCGTTCGCTGCCGGGGCCGCGCATCAGCAAGCGGCCGCCGTGGTCGCGCGGCGAATGCAGGCGCGCGTTCCACAGCACCGGGCCGTGCAGATCCGGCAGGATCAGCACACCGGCGTCGCAGCCCAGCGACACTTGCCCGAGCAGCAGCGAATGATTGTCCGGATCCTCCGGGTGCACCTGATTCTGCACCCGCAGACTCAGCGGCACGCCGTTGACGCTGCCGTGCAGGCTGCGGAACGGATGCGCGGGCGAATCCGCCAGCGGTTCGCCGAACGACCACGGCCGCAGGCCGCCGGCGGCGCGGCCGATCAGGTCCAGCACCGGGTAGATCATCTGGCTGTTGCTGGCCGCATCGATGTAATGCAGACGCTGGCGTTCGCGCAGATACCGCGCGACCGCCAGGAACCGGCGCACCGGCGCCAGGTTCGGGTGCAGGGTGTTGACCGCGTACGCCGCGTCGCCTTCGCGCGCCGCCTGCAGGCAGGCGGCGATCTCGCTGTGGTGGACCGGATGTTCCTGCAGCACATGCAGGCCTCGGCGCAGGAACTGCTGGGCCAGTTGCGAGCCGGCGCCGCCGGTCGCGGCCGAGCGCACGACCACGCAGACGATGTCGATATCGTCCGGCACCTGCGCCGGATCGGTGTACAGCGGCGCGCCGTACTCGCGCGCGCACTGACGCGAGTAATCGCTGCCGTTGGCCAGCACGCCGGCGAGTTCGAACGGTCCGCCGGCGGCGGCCAATGCGGTCAGGTACACCCGGCCGAAGCCGGTGCCGGCGACGACCACGCGCAGCGGGCGGGCCGCGCTCACCACAGCACCGGCATCATCAGCATGCCGCGGAAGAAGCTCTGGGTCTTCCACTCGACCGGCCCGGCCAGGCGCAGGCCCGGCAGGCGTTCGAGCAGGGTGCGCAGCGATTCCTGCAGTTCCACCCGCGCCAGCGATGCGCCGACGCAGGCGTGCATGCCGCAGCCGAAGGCGTAGTGAGCGCGCGCGTCGCGGTCGAAGTCGAGTTCTTCCGGTAGCGGGAAACGTTCCGGGTCGCGATTGGCCGCGCCGATCGAAGCGAACACCGGCTCGCCCTGGCGCACCAAGGTTTCGCCGACCTGGACGTCTTCGGTGGCGTAGTGCACGAACATCGCCGCCGAGGCCAGCGGCACGAAGCGCAGCAATTCTTCGATCGCCGCGTCCAGCCGCTCGGGTTCGCGCTGCAAGCGCTCCCAGGCCTGCGGCCGCGCCAGCAAGGTATGCACGAAATTAGGAATCTGCGAGGACGTGCCCTCATAACCGGCGACCAGGATGGCGATGCACAGCGAGACCATTTCCGCTTCGTTGAGTCGGTCGCCCTGGTCGTGGGCTTCCAGCAGCGCGGTCATCAGATCGTCGCGCGGCTGGCTGCGGCGGGCCGCGATCAGCTGCAGGATGTACTGGGCCAACTCGCCGAGATGGCGCTGGGTCTGCTCGGCGGCCGTGGCGTCGGTGGACAGCAATGAGTCGTTCCAGACCCGGAAACGTTCTTGATCCTGCATCGGCACGCCGAGCAGTTCGCAGATCACCGAGATCGGAATCGGCAGCGCGTAATCGGCGACCAAGTCGGCCGGCGCCCCAGTCAGTCCGCGCTTCTCGATCATCCGGTCGATCAGCCGATGCGACAGCTCGCGCATATGCGGCCGCAGTTGCTCGACCCGGCGGTGGGTGAACGCCTGCATCGCCAGCTTGCGGATCCGGGTCAGTTCGGGCGCGTCCATCATCACGATGCCGCCGGCGATGCGGGCGAATGCGCGCGGCACGTTCTCGCGCCGGGTCGCTTCGGCGCGGCTGAAGCGCTTGTCCGACAACACCAGCCGGACCTCGTCGTAGCGCGTGGCCAACCACGCCGGCTCGCCGAACGGCATGCGGATGCGGGTCAGGCCGGGGCGGGCCTGGGCATCGAGGTATCCCTCGGCCAGTTCCAGATCGGTGAAACCGTTGAACGGGTAGGCGACGGGAGCGAAGGCGGACGTCATCGCGGGCCTCGTAGGTCGTTGCAGGAGAAGACGCCGGCCGGGGTCTGCGAAGCCCAGCGGCGCAACAGGTCGGTGTCGGCAGCGCC
Organism: Pseudomonas sp. CGJS7; assembly: GCF_036961695.1. NCBI lineage: Bacteria > Pseudomonadati > Pseudomonadota > Gammaproteobacteria > Pseudomonadales > Pseudomonadaceae > Pseudomonas > Pseudomonas sp. CGJS7. The sequence goes on from NZ_JBAMDI010000006.1 coordinate 184,898, forward strand.
GGCGGCGGTCAGCGGCAGGGCGTCGAGCAGTTCGATGCGGTCCGGCGCGGCATCGCCGAGGCTTTCGCGCAGTCGCGCGGATTCCGGCGCATGCCGATCGCTCTTGATCCGCGCGGCGAAGATGCGATGGCCGAGCCGTTCCAGCGGGTGAGCGGGCGGCGGCAGATCGGCGACGCGTTCGAAGCCGGCCTGGTCCAGCGCTTGCTGCCACTGCGGCCAGGACAAAAAGGTGGCCTGACTGTCGGCGCGTTCGTCGTCGGCGTCGGCGAGCATCAGCGCCTGCGACGCCATCACCCAGAACTCCTCGACAGTCGGTTCGCTCAGCAGCAGCCAGCCGCCGGGCCGCAGCAGTTCGCCGAGCCAGCGCAGCGAGTCGTCGGTGTTGCGCGCGGCGTTGAGCACGCCGCCGGCGACGATCAGGTCGAAGCTATTGGGCGCGTAGCCCTGTTCGCGGCCAGGGCGATCGATGTCGTACAGGCCGAAACTCAGGTTCGGATAGTCGCCGAAGCGCGTCGCGGCCTGTTCGATGAAATAGCGCGACACGTCGGTGAACAGATAGTCCACCGGATGCTCAGCCGCCAGGCCTTGCAGCGCGGGCAGCAGCGTTTCGCTGGTGGCGCCGGTGCCGGCGCCTACTTCCAGCAGGCGCAGCGGGCGCACTCGCGGTTCGGCGGCCAGACCCGCGACCAGCGCGGCGACGCTGCGGTGCTGGTAGCGCGCGGCGATGCTCTCGCGATACAGCGACCGGGCCAGGTCCGAACGGCCTTCGGGAAACAGCAAGTGCACCGCGTTGAGTTCGCCGGCGATCAGCTCCGGCAGGCGCTCGGCGTTGCGGCGGGCGTAGTCGATGGTGCCGACGCCGTCGGCGCTGGCGCGCCAATTGCGTTCGACCTCGTCCCAGGCGGCAGCCATCGCGGCTTCAGCGCAATCGGGCGCGGCATCGGCCAGACGGTAGCCGTCCGGTTCGTGGCGCAGCAGGCCTTGTTCGCTCAGCACCTTGAGCCAGCGGCGGATCAGGCGTCGGTGCGGCGCGGCCACGCGCGCGGCGTCCAGCACCGTCTGCGCGTCGTACACGCGGTGGCGATCGGCGAACAGGCCGCAGGCTTGCAAGGCGCCGAGCATCGAATGCAATGCGGTACGGCTGAGCGCTTCGGTGGCGGCTACCGCACCGGCGATGTCTACGCCGGCCAGAGTTGCCTCGACCGCCGCCGCGGCCGAGGTCTGCAGATCGGCCGGCGCGGGTTCGCTGCGTTCGCGCCGCGCGGGCACGACGAAGGCCACGCGGGCGCCGTCGTCGGCTACCACCGCCACCGCTTCGCCCACCTGTGGGTGGGCCCGCAATTCGGCGGCGGTGCGCGCCAGATCGACGCCGGCTGCGGCGCCCAGATCGATCAGTTCGCAGCCCGTCAGTGTGCGCACCCGTTCGCGCTCGACCGGGTCGGGGCATTCGCACAGCCATGCGCGCAACCCGCTCAGATCGTTGAGGCCCAGCGCCGGATGGGTCAGCACGGCGCGCAAACTCGCTCGCGGCAGCGCCGCGTGATCGGCGCCGCTGCGCTCGATCCACGCCAGCAGCTTCGCCGCCGTGGCATGGGTCGCGACGTGCACGCAGGCCCCTGCGCTCCATGCGGCCAAGGCGATCTCGCCGCCGCGGCCGTTCAGCGGCAGCGCTACTGCCAAGTGCTCGGGAACGCCCGCGAACGGCGCAGGCGTTGGCGCTGCGGCGGCGTCCGGCTCAAAAGTCTCGAAATGCTCGGCCGTGTCATCGGCCGAGTAACGCGCCAACGCGGCCGCATCCTCGATGCCGATGCGGACCGCTGCCGCTTCGTCGTAGGCGCGCTGCGACCAGACCGCGCCCAGCCCCAACGCGGCCAGTCGCGCCAGCGCTACCTGCGATCCGTCCTCCGCGTCCCACACCAGCCGGGTTCCCGCGCCCACGCCGCGTGCGCGCAGCCAGTGCGCGGCGCGTGCTTGCGCGGCGAGCAGCTGCGCCGCGCTCCAGCGACGTTCGCCGTCGATCAGGGCGGTCCGCTGATCCAGACGGCGCAGCGCTTCGAACGGGTGGACGCAAAGACTTGCGGTGTCGACGGGAAGGTTCATGGGCAGGCGGTGGCGAAGAAGAGACATTGGCCGGCGGCGGCGGGCGCGGACTGCGGGTCGGCAGGCAACACCAAGCGCGGGCGGAAACCGGCGGCGACGAGTTCTTCGTTCCAGCCGGACGCATCCAGGAACACCGTCGCGCCGCCGGCGGTGTTGCTGCGGCGGTCGCTGTGGCCCGGCAGTTGCGCACCGGGCCGGGGCGAGAGCAGGAACTGCATCGAGGTCAGTACCGCGCGGTTGTCGGCGGTGGACTCGGTGAACACCAACCAGCCGCCGGGCGCGAGCGAACGGTGGATGTGACGCAAGCTGCGGCCGATGTGCGCGGCGTTGTGCAGCACGTTGCCGGCCACGATCGCGTCGGCCGAGCGCGGAGCGATGCCTTGAGCGGCGAAGTCGCGATCGATGTCGAGCAGGCCGTAACGCAGACCCGCGCGTTCGGCATGGCGTTGCTGCGCGGCGACGACGAACATGCGCGAGATGTCGCTGAACAAATAGTCGATGTCGCGGCCTTCCAGCGCGGCCAGCGCGGCGTCGGCGCTCAGCCCCGGGCCGGCGCCGAGTTCGATCGCCCGCAGCCTCGCCCCGCGCGCCGGGCAGCGGCGCAGCAGTTCGGCCGCGGCGGCGTTGGCGTAAGCGGTGAACGGGTTGTCTTGATACGCCGCCAGCGCGGCGATGGGATCGGCGTCTTCGAACAACAGATCCTGGATCTGCACGCCGTCGTGCAGCAGCGTCTCCAGACGCGCCAGCGCGGCATTGTGGAAACGCGCCATCGCCGGCGGGAAGCCGAGTTGCGCATAGATCGCGCTCAATCGCGGCGCGACCGCGGCGGGCATCGCCAGCGGCGGCCGGCGCAGCCAGCGGTAGCGCTCGCCATCGCGCTGCAAGGCTCCGCTGTCGACCAGCGCGGCCAGCCAGCGATTGAGCAGCCAGCGGTGCCGCGGCGCGGTGCCGGTGGCTGCGGCCAGGGCATCGCCGTCGCGCGCTTCGTCATCGCCCAGCGCTTTGCTTTCGTGCAGCACCCGCGCTTGCGCGGCCAGGCTGATCGCGTCGAGTTCGCGCAACAGTTCCGCGCAGCCTTCCAGCGCCGCGGCGCCGCCGGGCAGGCGCGCATGCAGGGCACGCAGACCGGCGGCGTGGATCGCGTCGGCGGAGATCGAATCGGCGAGGGTGTCGGCGCGCGAATCGCTGTCGTCGACGGCGACGGCGGCCGCTTGCAAGCGGGTTGCCTCGACCGGCTCGTCATCGACGTCGGCGGTCGCGGACGCTGGCGCAGCGTCGCCGAGCACGGCGCGCAGGTCTTCCAACAACTGCGCCAAGGCCAGGCGTTGCGGCAGATCGCCGGGCAGGGCGGGATCGCGCCGCTCCAGAGCGGCCAGCAGTTCGCGCAGGTCCGCGCCGACCGCGTCGGCCCAGTCGGCAAGCGCATCGGCCGGCGTGCGATCGCCCAGATCCAGCGGCCATTCGCCATCGCGGGGTGTCCAACGCACAGGGCCATGAGGATCGATCAAGCGCAGTTCTCCATCCGGGCTGTACAGGGTCAGGCGCAGGTGCGCGGCGCAGTCGCGCACGTTCAGGCGCAGCGCTACGCCGGCGAGTTCCACATGCAACCGACGGCTGCCGTCGTCGTCCGTGGCCGGCGCGGCGCGCAAACGCCAGGGACGCAGGTTGCCGAGCGTCGCGCCCAGCACCTCGATCAAGGCCGGCAGCCGCGCCGGA